>NZ_JAXXBR010000082.1:0-30894 GCF_037242085.1 Alitiscatomonas sp.
GGAAGCGATCGCGGAAATGAAGGAGTTCCTGGAAAAAACACCCATTTCCGTGGAGCATGTGGACAATGGCTTTACATTTGAGATCGTCGTTACCTTATATAAAGGGGAAGCATGGTCCAGAGTCCGGATCGTCAACTTCCATACCAACATCGTACTGATCGAGAAGAACGGTGAGATCTTAAAGGAGGTGCCGGTGGAGGGCGAGACAAACGAGGGCCTCACGGACCGTTCCTTATTAAATATGGAAGATATCTGGGACTTCATCAATACTGTGGATGTGGAGGACTTAAAGCATGTGCTGGATCCCCAGATCCGCTGCAACATGGCCATTGCAGAAGAGGGCTTAAAGGGCGATTACGGCGCAAACATCGGATCTGTGCTTTTAGCCATGAACGGCGATGACATCCGCACCAGGGCCAGAGCCTGGGCAGCGGCCGGGTCTGATGCCAGGATGAACGGCTGCGAGCTTCCGGTGATCATCAATTCCGGCAGCGGAAACCAGGGGATCACAGCCTCTGTTCCGGTGATCGTCTATGCGAAAGAGCTGAATGCAGGTGAGGAAAAGATGTACCGGGCCCTGGCTCTTTCCAACCTGACCACGATTCACCAGAAAACGCCCATCGGCCGTCTTTCTGCCTTCTGCGGCGCGGTCAGTGCAGGCGCGGGTGCGGGAGCCGGTATTGCTTACTTAAACGGCGGAGACTTTGATGCCGTGATCCACACGGTGGTCAATGCGCTGGCCGTTATTTCCGGCATGGTCTGTGACGGAGCCAAGGCCTCCTGCGCAGCCAAGATCGCAGAGTCTGTGGACGCGGCCATCTTAGGCTATAATATGTACGTCAAAGGCCAGCAGTTCTATGGCGGCGACGGCATCGTAAAGAAGGGTGTGGAGAACACCATCCAGAACGTGGGCCGTCTCGCCAAGGACGGAATGAAAAAGACCAATGAAGAGATCATCAGTATCATGATCGAGTGCTAAAGGGGACTGTGCCTGGAGGATACCAGGGCCGGGTGCCTGGATGCCTGGATCGGACCTGTAAGTAAAAAGAATATGGATGCGGCAGACAGCGGGAGACCCGGACGGGCCCCGCTGTTTTTGTGCTGCGGGAAAGTACGTCCCACAGTATGAAGCAGCTCCGCGCGGGACCGCTCTGGGGAGGAAAACGGGCTTCTGCCGCAGGAGAGGGGACAGGCCGGGAAACGGTGTATAGCCAGGATGGACAAAATCCTGGGAAGGCGATATACAAAAGACACAAGACTTGTTGAAAAAGTATCATTCCAGTATAGCAAATGCACTATACCGGAGGTGCGAGATTGTGAAAAATATGCAAAAGAATACAATATATGTATAAAAATATTGACAAAATTGTGCAATGCTGATATGATTAATGCCATAGGAAAACGGTATTACTATAAAAAGGAGGATTACGTTTATGAGAAAAAGAAATGCAGTCAGAGCGGCAGCAGCAGCTCTTGCGGCCATGATGGCACTTACGGCATGCGGCGGTGGCGGCGGAAATGAAACGACCGCAGCAGCCGGAGGAGATACTGGCTCCACAGCAGCTGGCGGAGATGCGGCAGCTTCCGGCTCCGGCGAGGTTGGAAAGACCGATATCACCGTTGCCATGGGCGCAGATATCGTGACTCTGGACCCGGCTGGACAGCAGGATACGACCACGGCAGTCGTGATCAAGCACGCATACAGCACACTGCTTGATATCAGCGACGAGGGAGAACTGGTTCCCGACCTGGCAGAGAGCTACGAGCTGGTAAACGATACAGACTTCGTGTTCAAGCTGAGAGAAGACGCCGTATGGTCCGATGGGACTCCGGTGACAGCCAACGATGTTAAATTTACCTTTGACCGTGCGAAAAATATGCCGAAGACAAAGAGCAATACTTCCAAGGTAAAAGAAGTAGTTGTGGACAACGAGCATCAGGTAACGATCAAATTAACAGAGCCCTATGCTCCTTTTAATACGATCGTTGCAAGCTCCAACTTAAGTATCGTACAGGAAGCAGCCGTAACAGCAGCCGGCGAGGCTTACGGCGATGCGGACAATATCGTGACTTCTGGTCCCTTCACTGTAAAGGAATGGGTTCCCAACGACCACTATACACTGGAGAAAAACGCCAATTACTGGGGTGAAGAGCCCATTACCACTTCCATCACGGTGCGCGTGATCCCCGAGGGCAGCGCCCGCGCCATTGCCCTGGAGACCGGAGAAGTGGATCTGGTATGGGGTGTGGATCCCACAGACTGCTCCAACATCGAGGCAAATTCCGATGTGAAGCTTTTATCCCAGCCGTCCTCTTCCATCGAGTATCTGGGCATGAATATGACAAAAGAGCACTTTAAGGATCAGAAAGTCCGTCAGGCCATCAACTACGCAATCGACAAGCAGGCGTTAGTGGATACCATCGTAGAAGGCCGCGGAACCGTTGCCAACAGCTATATCAATAATACGATCCCTGGCTGGACCGACGAGGTAGAGGCTTATCCGTACGATCCGGCAAAGGCAAAAGAACTCCTTACTGAGGCTGGATATCCCGACGGCTTCTCCTGCCAGCTCTGGGTAAACGGCGACGTCCGTACCCGTTCCGCACAGATGGTACAGGCACAGCTGGCTGAGATCGGCATCACCGTAGATATTTCCACAATGGAATGGGGCGCATTCCTGGATGCATTAAATGCAGGCGAGCACGAAATGTTCATCCTTGGATGGTCCAACTCCTCCTTCGATGCAGATTCCAGTACATACCAGTTATTCCACTCTGCAAACCATGGAGCCACCGGAAACCGTGCGTTCATGACTGACGCTACTGTGGATGAGCTGATCACAAAGGCAGGCCAGGAGAATGATAACGAAAAGCGTATGGAATACTACAAAGAGCTTCAGATCTACCTTCACGATCTGTCTCCGTGGTGCCCATTCTACTATAAGAACGACAACGTAGGCGTCCGCGCAGACTTACAGGGCTTCAAGCTCCACAAGGGCGCAAGCCACTATCTGGGCAACTGCCATTACGCAAAGTAATCGCTTTTTCAAAAATTGAATAAAAACTGAGATGGGGAGCGGGTCCTGGACCTGCCCCCATTAAAAAAGACATAATTATCAGAAAAAAGCCGTTTAGCGGCGGAATGGAAGGTATAAATGAGCAGGTACATACTGAAACGTCTGGTAATGCTTATCCCGGTTCTCATAGGTGTTACCTTTATGGTTTACTTCATTTTAAGCCTGTCACCAGGCGATACCGCTGCGATCATCGCAGGAGAGGGCGCAGATGCCCAGACCATCGAAGCAGTCAGAAAAGACCTGGGCCTTGATAAGCCCGTGATCGTCCAGTACGGAAAATATATGTGGAACCTTCTCCATGGCGACATGGGCGTATCCTATTCCACAAAGCGTCCCGTATTTACGACCATCATGTCTTCTTTCCCCAATACAGCGAAGCTGGCCTTCTGGTCTATCCTGGTGGCCGTAGCCATCGCTCTTCCCATCGGTATCATCAGCGCCACCAGGCAGTACAGCGCTGTGGATAACGTGGGAATGGTCGCAGCCCTTTTAGGTGTGGCGACGCCGAACTTCTGGCTGGGCTTAATGCTCATCATCGTGTTCTCGCTGAATCTGGGGATCCTTCCCTCGGGCGGTATGAGCGGATGGAAGAGCTATATTATGCCTGCCATTACCCTGGGAACCGGCGACGCGGCCCTTATCTGCCGTATGACCCGTTCCTCCATGCTGGAGGTTATCCGTCAGGACTATATCCGTACAGCCAGGGCAAAAGGTGTTCCGGAAAAGACTGTGATCCGGAAGCATGCCTTAAAGAACGCCCTGATCCCCGTTGTTACCGTTATCGGCCTTCAGTTTGGTTCTCTTTTAGGCGGCGCAACGCTGACAGAGACGGTATTCGCATGGCCGGGAGTTGGCCGTCTGGTGGTAGACTCCATTAAGAGTAAGGACGCCCCCATGGTTCTTGGATGTATCGTCATGCTGACGATCACGTTCAGCGTTATCAACCTGATCGTGGACCTGCTCTATGCGTATATCGATCCGAGGATCAAAGCACAGTATAAGAAGAAATAAGGAGGCAGCGTATGGCAACGACGAACAACAGCGCCGCACAGGCTGGCACGGCCACCAAGAAGCGTGGTCAGTTTAAAGAGACGTGGCGGCGTTTAAAAAAGAACAGAATGGCCATGATCGGACTTACAGTAGTGGTCTTCCTGGTCCTGATCTCGATTTTTGCAGACGTGCTGTTTGACTATGATACAGTTGTTATCAAGCAGAACACCCAGATCCGTCTCCAGGGCCCCAGCGCAGAGCACTGGCTGGGAACCGACGAATTCGGACGTGATATCCTGGCCCGTCTGGTACACGGCTCCAGAGTATCCTTAAGCGTAGGCGTTGTGGCAGTGTCCATTTCCCTGGTCCTGGGCGGAAGCCTTGGCGCAGCGGCCGGTTTCTACGGCGGCACCATCGACAACGTGATCATGCGTTTTATGGATATCCTGCTGGCAGTACCCAGCCTTCTGCTTTCCATTACCATTGTATCCGCTCTGGGACCCAGTATCATCAACCTGATGCTGGCCATCGCAATATCGTCCCTTCCCGGCTACGCGCGGATCGTCCGTGCCTCCGTCCTTACCGTAAAGGACCAGGAGTTCGTGGAGGCGGCAAAATGTATCGGGGCCAATAACTTTGAGATCATCCTCTCACATATTATCCCCAACTGTATGGCACCCATCATCGTACAGGTATCCTTAAAGGTAGCGTCCGCGATCCTTTCCACTTCCGGATTAAGCTTCCTGGGACTGGGCGTAAAGGCACCCACGCCGGAGTGGGGCGCAATGCTTTCCGGCGGCCGCGCATATCTGAGAAATGCGCCGCATCTGACGATTTTCCCGGGTATCGCGATCATCATCACGATCCTGTCCCTGAACCTTTTAGGCGACGGACT
This sequence comes from Alitiscatomonas sp., assembly GCF_037242085.1. Taxonomy (NCBI): domain Bacteria; kingdom Bacillati; phylum Bacillota; class Clostridia; order Lachnospirales; family Lachnospiraceae; genus Alitiscatomonas; species Alitiscatomonas sp. The sequence goes on from NZ_JAXXBR010000082.1 coordinate 4,963, forward strand.
GCGTGATGCACTGGATCCGAAGTTAAAGAAATAAGGGAGGACAGGAACAGTGGCAGAAAATAAAAAAGACCTGATTCTTGATATTAAGGATCTTGTGATCCATTATGAAACCGACGACGGAACCGTTGAGGCCGTAAACAGTCTGGATATCCAGCTGGAATACGGCAAGACTCTGGGACTGGTAGGAGAGACAGGCTCCGGAAAGACCACCACGGCCCTTTCCATCCTGCGTCTGGTGCCGGACCCGCCGGGAGTCATCAAAAACGGCTCCATCACTCTGGATGGAAAGGATATTTTAAATCTTCCCCAGAAGGATCTGGAGTCCATCCGCGGAAACCTGGTATCTATGATCTTCCAGGATCCCATGACATCCTTAAACCCGGTGCTTACAGTCGGCGAGCAGATCGCCGAGGTAATCGGGCTCCATGAAAATATCAGTGAAAAAGAGGCCGCCGACAAGGCTGGCCAGATGTTAGAGGTGGTAGGGATCCCCAAAGAGCGTTACGGCGAGTACCCCCACCAGTTCTCCGGCGGAATGAAGCAGCGTGTGGTCATCGCCATGGCCCTGGCCTGCAACCCGAAGCTTCTGATCGCCGACGAGCCTACCACGGCTCTGGATGTGACCATCCAGGCCCAGGTACTGGAGACCATGAAGGAGCTGAGAGAGAAGTTCGGCTCCGCCATGATCATGATCACCCACGACCTGGGGATCATCGCAGAGGTATGCGATGAGGTATCCGTAGTATATGCCGGTCAGATCGTTGAGCACGGAACCCTGGAGGACGTATTTGAACGCACGCTCCATCCGTATACAGAGGGACTGTTCGGCTCCCTTCCCAACATCGAAGAGAGACGTCACCGTCTCCAGCCGATCCCGGGTCTGATGCCAGACCCCACAGATCTTCCCAAGGGCTGCTGCTTTGCCCCCCGCTGCAAATACTGCACAGAGGCATGTACAAAAGCCCGTCCGGAGATGAAATGGGTCAGCGATACCCACTATGTACGCTGCTCCAGATACGACGAGCCTGGATTTAAGATTGAAAGGAGTGTGCAGTGATGTCCGACACGATCCTGGAAGTAAAACACTTAAAGAAATATTTTAATACTCCCAAGGGAACCCTTCATGCGGTTGACGACGTCAGCTTCACACTGGAACGCGGAAAGACCCTGGGAATCGTAGGAGAGTCTGGCTGTGGAAAATCCACCACTGGCCGTGCGATCCTCCGTCTGATCGAGCCCACCGCCGGCGAGGTGATCTTCAACGGCGAGGATATAACAAAGAAAAACAAAGAGCAGATGCGCCTTTTAAGACGGGAGATGCAGCTGATCTTCCAGGACCCCTATGCGTCCCTGGATCCCCGTAAAACTGTCAGTGAGATCATCGGAGAGCCCTTAAAGCTCCAGAAGCTGATCCCGGATGCCAAAAAGAGGGCAGAGCGCGTTCATGAGCTGATGGAGGTCGTTGGGCTGGCAGACCGTCTGATCAACACCTACCCTCATGAGCTGGATGGCGGCCGCCGTCAGCGTATCGGCATCGCCCGCGCCCTGGCCATGGAGCCCAAGCTGATCATCTGTGACGAGCCTGTGTCTGCCCTGGACGTTTCCATCCAGGCCCAGATCCTGAATCTGATGCAGGATCTTCAGGAGCAGATGGGACTGACCTATATCTTTATTACCCATGACCTTTCGGTCGTAAACCATTTTGCCAATGATATCGCTGTTATGTACCTGGGGCAGCTGATCGAGAAGGCTCCGTCTGTGACCTTATTCGATAATCCGGTCCATCCATATACCAAGGCCCTGCTGTCTGCGATCCCGGTGCCCAGTCTCAGGAAGAAGAGACAGAGAGTTATGTTAAAGGGTGAGATCTCCTCCCCCATCAACCCGAAGCCGGGCTGCCGGTTTGCTGTCCGCTGTCCGTATGCCACAGACCGCTGCCGGACCGAGGAGCCCAAGCTGGTGGAGATCGAGAAAGATCACTTTGTTGCATGCCATCTGACGGAAAAATAGTGAAAGGAAGCCCTCGGCATGGTATAATGCAGAGGGCTTGTTTCCTGTCCACACAGGCAGAAACGGCCAGATGGCTGTTTTTATGCCAGGCTGCTTTATTGCGTTGAACCGGAAACAGTAAAATCATTTAAAGAAGGAGACCAGAACATGAAAAAGATCGGAATCAATGACTTTACGTTCTACAATTACCCCACAGGGATCACCGCTTCTCCCGACGGAAAGCATGCTGCCATTGCGGTAGTAAATGCCAACGAAAAGGATAATACATACGATTCCTGCCTCTGGATCCATGACACAGAGAGCAAAAAAACGAGAAAGCTCACCAGTGGGAAAAAGGAACGCACTTTTATCTGGCTGGATAATGAAACGCTTCTTTTCACCTCTGACAGAGAGAAGGAGTATGCGAAAAAGGTAAAGGACGGAGAGGACTGGACCTGCTTTTATAAGATCAGCATTTACGGCGGAGAGGCCCAGTTTGCCTTTGCAGTTCCGTATAAGGTGACAAAAATGCAGCTGGCCGGGACGAAGCTGGTCCTGGGAGTAAAGTATGACTACAACAAACCGGATTTTGCCCATATGGAAGGGGAAGAGAAGGAAGAGGCCCTGAAGGCATGGAAGGACGAAAAGGATTATGAGGTCTTCGATGAGCTTCCGTTCTGGGCCAACGGACAGGGGATCGTAAATAAGAAGAGGACCCGTCTGGCTGTGTATGATATGGAGACCGGCGATGCGAAGATCGTAAGCCCGGATTACGACAATGTGCAGGGCTTCTGGACAGAGGAGGGCAATAAGGTCCTCTTTATCACAAGCCATTATACAGATAAGAAGGATGTATACGAGGGCCTTAAGATGTATACCATCTCCGAGGACAAGGTGGAGACTCTGGTGGAGCAGGGAGATATGAGCATCGACTATGCCTGCATCTTAAACGGCAAGGTGACCTTCTTCGCTTCTTATATGAAGGAGTACGGCTTCAATGAAAACGACAAGCTGTATACAGTGGAGAACGGCAAGGTGGAGCTGCTTTCCGATTACGATGACAGTATCCACAACAGCATCTGCTGCGACTGCAAATTTGCCGACGGCCCGGCCATCGTACACGATGACAAATACATTTATTTCCTGACTACATTAAGAAAGAACACGGCTCTCAGAAGATTTGATGCCAACGGCAATCTGGAGACACTTATTGACCGTCAGGGAAGCCTCCATACCTTAAGCCTGTGCGGGGATAAGGTATACTTCACCGGCATGAGAGAAATGGGACTGACCGAGTGCTACTGCTTTGACGGAAAAGAGGAGGAAAAGCTGACCTCCTTCAACGACGAGATCATGGCAGAGCGTTCCGTCCTTCCGGTGGAGGAGTTTACCTTTACATACAAGGGACTGGAGCTGGACGGCTATGTGATCAAGCCGCTGGATTATGATCCCAATAAGACGTATCCGGGCATCCTGACCATCCACGGCGGCCCCAGAGCCACCTTTGCTCCCACCTTCTTCCATGAGAACCAGGTATTTGCCAACGCCGGCTACTTCGTATTCTATACGAACCCCTTAGGCAGCGACGGACGCGGCAATGATTTCGCAGACCTGTCCGGAAGACACGGCAGCATCGACTTTGAGCACTGTATGGCTGTGACCGACGAGGTATTAAAGCGGTATCCGCAGATCGATGAGAAGCGCCTGGGAGTTATGGGCGGAAGCTACGGCGGATTTATGACCAACTGGGTGATCGGAAACACCACCAGATTCGCGGCAGCTGCTTCCCAGAGAAGTATCTCCAACTGGATCTCCAAGTGCATGACCACAGATATTGGATACTACTTCAACATGGATCAGATCAAGGCCGATCCGTGGGGAAATCCGGAGAAGATGTGGTCCCATTCTCCGCTGAAATATGCCAACATGGCAAAGACGCCCACCCTGTTCATCCAGTCGGACGAGGACTACCGCTGCTGGATGGGAGACGCCATCCAGATGTTCTCTGCCCTTAAGTATTTCGGGGTAGATGCAAGACTGTGCCTGTTCCATGGGGAAAACCATGAACTGTCCAGATCCGGAAAGCCCACCCACAGGATCCGCAGGATGCAGGAGATGATGGACTGGTTCGATAAATATCTGAATTAAAAGGGGAAAACTCCGGAGCTGTCGGGAAGCGTGCTCCCAGGGGAATCTGGGCACGGCCATTTCCGGCAGCTCCGATGGGTATAACAAAAAAGGGAGGTTCTACAAAAATGAAGAAGAACAGATGGAAGGCAATGGCCGCACTGGCAGCAGCTGCCGTACTGGCGCTGAGTGCCTGCGGAAACTCCGGGGAAGACGGGAGCACCCAGGCAGCCGCATCCGCAGACGCAGGGGATGCAGCCGCCGCAGCGCCCACAGGAACAGGGGAAGGCTCCGGAGAGGTTGGAAAAAGTGATATCGTGATCGCTGGAAAGTCGGATATCAAGACCCTGGATCCCATGGGTACCAACGACACCACATCCTCCATTGCCCACCGCCACATTTACAGCCGTCTCATTGAGATCGACGAAAATTCTGAGATCGTAGGCGATCTGGCCGAGAGCTGGGAGCAGGTTTCCGATACGGAATGGAAATTTAAGATCCATGAGGGCGTCAAGTTCCACGACGGCACCGACTGTACGGCCAGCGATGTGAAATTCAGTCTGGAGCGGGCCAAGGAAATGCCCCGTGTCAAGCAGTATGTGGAGCAGATCGACAGTATCACTGTGGAGGATGATCACAATCTGACCCTTCATCTGGCAGAGCCTTACGCGCCGTTACTGGCTGCGCTGAGCCATACGGGTACCAGCATCGTGCCCGAGGCCGCTGTGACCGCCCAGGGCGACGCATTCTGGGAGAATCCCATCGGCACAGGCCCCATGCAGTTTGTGGAGTGGGTGCCCAATGACCATTACAGCTTAAAGCGGTTCGACGATTACTTCAAGGGACCTGGAAAGACCACCAGCCTGACCTTAAGGATCATGCCCGAGGGCGGAGCCAGGACCATCGCCCTGGAGACCGGCGAGATCGACATGTCCATTTCCGTGGACGCCACAGACGTGCAGAATGTAAAGGCCAATAAGGAGCTCATGGCTCTGGAAAAGACCTCTGTTTCTGTGGAGTATCTGGCCATGAACTGTGAGAAAGAGCCTTTCAACGATCCCAAGGTACGCCAGGCCATCAACTACGCTTTAAACCAGCAGGAGATCATCGACGTGGTCCTGGAGGGCAGAGGCCAGGTGGCCAACAGCGTCATGAACGTCAATATCCCGGGTTACAGCGAGGAGATCACCGGCTATTCCCAGGATCTGGAGAAGGCCAAGGCCCTGATGGCAGAGGCAGGTTATCCGGACGGCTTTAAGACCACCCTGTTTGCATCCGGCGATGTGAGAAACCGTGAGGCCCAGATCATCCAGGCCCAGCTTCTGGAGATCGGCATCGAGGTGGACATCCAGCTTTATGAGTGGGGCGCATTCTTAGACGCCATCAATAAGGGCGAGCACGATATGTTCATCAGCAGCTGGTCCAACGCCACCATGGATCCGGACGCCAGCATTTTCCCGCTGTTCCATACAAAGAACTTCGGAGCCACCGGAAACCGTGCGTTTTACAGCAATCCGGAGGTGGATACGCTGATCGAGCAGGCCCAGAAGGAGTCCGACAACGCCAAGCGTATGGAGCTTTATAAGGAGATCCAGCAGAAGATCAACGACGACGCTCCGTGGGCATGCCTGTTCTATGGAACCACCTGTACGGGTATCCGGGCAGACTTAAAGGGCTTTGTGCTCCATCCGTCGTCTGCAAACCATTACGAAAATCTGTACTACGAAAAATAAAAACTGCAAACCAGTAAAAAATGCAGGCTTTCCGGCGGAAACGCTGCGGAGGCCTGCTTTTTTACATCATATGTATGGGAGGAATCAGCATGAGAACAGAGATCCAGGATTTTATTGACCAGGAGGCGCCGTCCGGGCTCCAGCTGTCTCCAGATGGCCGCTTCGGGGCCTTTGTGGTGACGAAGCCGGATGGGGAGGAAAACTGCTACCATTCCTGGCTTCAGGTGGTGGATGTGGAAAACGGGACCGTCCGGAAGCTGACCAGTGGAAAAAAGGAGAAGAGCTTTGCCTGGGAGGACGGGGAGCAGCTTTTCTTTGTGGGAAACAGGGAAAAAGACAGGAAGGGAGAAGCTCTGCTTTACAGGATTTCCGTTGCCGGAGGCGAGGCCGAGCTTTGCGGGACCCTTCCCAAGGGCACCAGAAAGATCCGGTGCCAGAACGGGATCCTGTACTGCCTGGTCCATGAACATTATTATGAAAAGGAAGAGGACTATGAGGTCTTCGACGAGATCCCCTTCTGGAGCAACGGCGTGGGGATCGTCAATAAGGTCCGGGACCGGCTGTACCGGTATGATCTTAAGACCGGAGAGGCCAGAGTCCTGTCGCCGGAATACGGACAGGTGGAGGCCTTCTGGGCTGAGAATGGGACCGTATTTTTTACCTGCAATATCTACACCGGGAAAAAGCTTCCGCAGAACGGTCTTTATGAGTATGTGGAGGAGACGGACACCGTGATCCGCCATCTGGACCAGGGGATGTTTTCCATCAGCTACGCGTGCAGACGGAATGGCCGGGTGGAATTCTTAGGCTCTGATATGAAGCGGTTCGGCTACAATGAAAATCCGGATCTGTATGTGCTGGAGGACGGGGCTCCCAGACTGCTGGCCCGCTACGATTACAGCGTGAAGGAGGGCATGTGCCGGGATGGGAGGATCTATGTAAACAGCACCGTAGGGACTGACGTGATGCTGCAATGCTTTGACATGGATGGAAACGTAACGGCTGTGACGGACCGCGCTGGTACCGTGGAGTCCTTCGATATCTGCGGCGGCCGGATCCTGTTTACAGGCATGAGGGACCAGGGGCTTTCGGAGGTTTACAGCCTGGAGAACGGGAAGGAGACGTGCTTTACGGACTTTACGGCCCGCTGCTTAAAGGAAAAGGAAGTCAGCCCCATCCGCCATTTTACCTTTACCCATGAGGGACTGGAGCTGGACGGCTTCGTGATCCCGCCTGTGGGCTTCGACCCGTCTGATACGGAGAAAACGTATCCGGGCATCCTGACCATCCACGGCGGCCCTAAGGCCATCTACGGGGCCACATACAGCCATGAATTCCAGGTCTACGCGTCCCGGGGGTATTTTGTATTCTTTATGAATCCCACAGGCAGCGACGGCCGGGGCAATGCGTTCGCGGATATCGTGGCAAAGCAGGGCTCCATCGACTATGAGCAGCTCATGGCCTTCACAGACGAGGTCTTAAGGCAGTATCCGGCCCTGGACGGAGACCGTCTGGGCGTCATGGGGATCAGCTACGGCGGCTTTATGACCAACTGGATCATCGGCCATACGGACCGGTTCAAGGCGGCTGTGCCTCAGTGCTGCATTGCCAACTGGATCACCAAGACCAACACCACTGACATCGGATATGCGTTCAATACCACCCAGCTGGGCGGGGACGTATGGGAAAATTATGATAAGATGTGGGAGCTTTCGCCCTTAAAGTATGCAGACAGGGTAAAGACGCCGTCCCTGATCATCCAGTGCGATGAGGACTACCGCTGCTGGGTAGCAGAGGGAGTCCAGATGTTTTCCGCACTGAAATATCATGGGGTTCCGGCAAGACTGCTCATGATCCACGGCGAGCACCACAGCGTTTCCAGGCTTGGAAAGCCGAAAAAGAGGGTGCGCCGCTTAAATGAGATCGTGAGCTGGCTGGATACGTATTTAAAATAATCCCTGGATCAGGATCACCAGGATCAGTACCGGGAGGACAAAGCGGAAGTAATTTTTAACCAGCTTTCCTCCCGGCATTTTCATGCCCTCGCCTTTGTTGGCTTCAGACAGGTAATTGTCAAAATTCCAGCCCCATTTTGTGACGCAGAACAGCAGATATACCAGGGAGCCAAGAGGAAGCAGCAGATTGCTCACCAGGAAGTCCTCGGTATCCAGAACATCCCGTCCACCGATGAGGCGGAGATCGCTCCAGACATTATAGCCCAGTACGCATGGCAGGCTTAATACCAGAATGAGGACACAGTTGATGAGGACTGCTTTTTTCCGGTCCCAGCCGAAATTGTCGATGCAGCTGGCCAGCAGGTTCTCAAATACGGCAATGACCGTAGAGAAGCTGGCAAAGGTCATGAACAGGAAGAACAGGGCTCCCCAGATCCTTCCGCCGGCCATATTGGCAAACACGTTGGGCAGGGTGACGAAGATCAGCTGCGGACCGGAATCCGGCTGTACGCCGAAGGAGAAGCAGGCCGGGAAGATGATGAGTCCTGCGGACAGGGCTACAAAGGTGTCCAGGATACAGATGCTGACGGATTCACCGGCCAGAGTCCGTTTTTCTTCCATATAACTGCCAAAGATCTCCATGGCCCCGATTCCCAGACTTAGGGTAAAGAAGGACTGGTTCATGGCTGCGGTGATGACGTTGGGGAGGCCCACCTGGGCAGCCCGTTCAAAATCTGGGAGCAGGTAGAAGGCCAGGCCCTCCTTTGCCCCGGGCAGCAGCATGCTGTGGACGGCCAGCACCAGGATCAGGACGAAGAGGCAGCCCATCATCCATTTGGTGATCCGCTCCAGGCCGTTTCTGAGACCCAGGCTGCAGATCAGAAAGCCCGCGATGACGGTAACAGCCATCCAGAGGCCCATCTCCATGGGATCGGCCAGAAGGGAGCCGAACACGCCGGAAACGGCTTCTGTGTCCAGTCCGTGAAAGGTTCCGGTGAGGAACTTAAAAAAGTAGCTGATCATCCAGCCGGAGACTGTGGTATAATACATCATCAACAGGTAGCATCCCAGCATACAGAACCAGCCGTGGATGTGCCATTTACTTCCGGGCTTTTCCAGGGCCTTATAGCCGTTTACGGCGCTCTTTCTGCTGGCGCGGCCCACGGCCAGCTCCATGGTCAGTACGGGAACTCCCATACACAACAGGAACAGGAGGTAGAACAGCACAAATACGCTGCCTCCGTTTTCTCCGGCCACATACGGGAAACGCCATACGTTTCCGATGCCGATGGCACAGCCGGCGCTGACCAGGATAAAGCCAAGCCGGGAGCCAAAACTTTCACGTTTCATTTTCTTATTCCCCCTTTATTACTGTTTCATGATAACGTGCCATACTATGATAGTAAAAAAAGGGAAAAAATGCAACGGTAGTTGATGCATTTGTCGGAAATGCTGGTTTTTTTGCGATATTTTTGCGTTTCTTTAGCGGGTTCGTGGTTGTAATTCACTGGGAATGTTGCTATAATGAGTGGCTGTTTGAGGAGAAAAAACGAAAGGGAAAGGTGGTTCAAAGTGAGTGAGATGATCCCGTTATGGCTCTGCATCCCGTTTGCAGGCCTGCTTTTATGTATTGCCGTACTGCCTCTTATAAAGCCCCACTGGTGGGAGGAGCACCAGCCCCATGCTGTGGCCTTCTGGTCCCTGCTTTTTGTGGTGCCCTTCGCGCTGATGTACGGTGTATCCCATGCATCGGAGACGGTGCTGGAGTGTATGATCAATGATTATCTGACGTTTATCGTCCTGCTGTTTGGCCTGTTCTGTGTGTCTGGAAATATCACCATGTCCGGTGATCTGGCAGGCTCACCCAGGATCAATGTGGGACTTTTAGCTCTGGGAACCATCCTTTCCAGCTGGATCGGCACCACAGGCGCCAGTATGCTGATGATCCGTCCGATCATTAAGATGAATGCATGGCGGAAGCACCGGAGGCATATCATTGTATTTTTTATTTTCCTGGTGTCCAATATGGGCGGCTGTCTGACTCCCATTGGGGATCCGCCGCTCCTGATGGGCTTCATGCGGGGTGTGCCGTTTTTCTGGAGCCTCCATTTAACGCCGGTCCTGCTGTTTAATATGGCATTGCTGCTGTTTATTTTTTACTGGATCGACCGGAGGGCCTACCGGACCGATATTGCAAAGGGCTTAAAGCCGGATATCAGCAAGCCCGGTACGGAGATCAAGATCCGCGGGGCCCATAACATGATCTTTATCGTGATGATCGTGGCCGCTGTGATCTTAAGCGGGACCCTTCCAAGCCTTCCGATGTTTCAGGATGCGGAGGGGAAGGTGCTGGGGATCCACATCCTGGGGGAGGTGGTCTTAAGCTATCCGGCAGTCATCGAGATCGCCATTATCCTGCTGGCGGCCTTTTTATCCTTTAAGACCACAGACGCGTCCATCCGCCGGGAGAACCATTTTACCTGGAGCGCCATTAAAGAGGTGGCGGTGCTGTTTGTGGGGATCTTCATCACCATGCAGCCGGCCCTGATGCTGTTAAAGGCCAGCGGGCCGAAGCTAGGGATCACGGATCCCTTCCAGATGTTCTGGGCCACAGGGCTTCTGTCCAGTTTCCTGGATAATACGCCCACCTATCTGGTGTTCTTAACGACAGCCGGATCTCTGGGCTTTACCGGCGGCATGATGACGGCTCTGGGCTCTGTTCCCATCAAAATGCTGGAGGCGATCTCTGCTGGAGCCGTGTTCATGGGAGCCAACACATATATTGGAAATGCGCCTAACTTTATGGTCAAATCCATTGCGGACGAAAATGGTATCCGGATGCCGTCCTTTTTCGGCTATCTGCTCTGGTCCTTCGGGATCCTGATGCCGGTGTTTATCCTGGATACGCTGTTATTCTTTTTATAGGAAGGGGGAGGAATCATGTCAATGAACCGAGAAGAGATCAAGGAACTGGCAGAGCATATTTATGACCTGGATGCGGAAGTCTATATCCATCTGGGCTCCTCCCTGGGCCGCGTGTTCAACCGGGACAGGGAACGGTGCGTCAATGAGCTGACAGAGCTTCTGATGACCCGGCCCCAGGGCCACGTGGTGCGGAGCGAGCTTGCCCTGATCGCCAATATGGCCAGGACCCTGGAGGACAAGGAGGAGCGGAAGCTTTGCATGTCCGAATATGACAGGATCTTAAAAGAGGTCATGAGCCTTCCCACCAGCTTTGCCCATGGAGACGTGCTGGACCCGGATCTGGCGGAGCTGAACGCCTTTAACCTGAAGGAACGGTTCTCCGACCGGGATCACCTGATCGTCTGCATCAGCTGGACCTATGGCAGCGGCGGAAATGAGGTGGGCTTCCGGCTTTCCGATAAATTGAAGATCAGCTATTATGACGCCGAGATCTTTGAAGCGGTCTTAAAACGGCTGGACGCAGAAAAAGATTCTTTCCATGATACAGCGGGATATGCCAGCGAGGTGAAGGATGAGATCAGCCAGAGCCCGGCCAGTGCCTTTGCACCGGCGAAGAAGCTGACTCTGAGGCAGAGGTTCCGGGAGTTCAGCCGTTATCACGGCCTGTCCAAGCGGGATGCGGTATTCTTTAACCAGAGCGATCTGCTTTGCGATATGGCGAAGAAGGAGGACTTCATCATCATGGGCCGCTGCGGCGATGCCATCATGACCAATAATAAGATCCCCCATATCAGTATCTATATCACAGCCCCCTTTGAGCAGAGGGTCCGCCGGGCTGTGGAGGTCAACAGCGGACTGGATGAGCGGAAGGCCAGAAGGCTCCTCCACCGCCTGGACCGGAGGCATTCCCGGTATTATAATTTCTATACGGGAAGAAAGTGGGGCCATGCCAATAACTATGACCTCTGCATCAACACCGCCAGCTACGGGATCGATGGTACTGTGGATTTCATTCTGAAAATGATCGATGGAGGAAGAAAATAGGAGCTGCCCGCCCCGTCCTTTGGACGGGGCTTTTTTGCGTTATGGGGCGAGCCGGGGGCCACTTCAGGCCTCGCTGTTGGGCATAGACGGGGCTTTTTTTCTGCTATGCCCAAAATTCCAGTGTTTTTTGGGCATACACGAAGAAAAACGCAGTATACGCCCAATCCGTTGGAAAAATCCAGTGGAAATCCAGTGAAATTTCAGGTTTCCCCAGTAATCTCTGGGCACTGTGGAAAAAAACGTGCATTTTCGTCCAATATTTTTGATGATACGGGTAGGGGGAATATGAAGGCTGGGAGAATGTGAAAACCAGCCAGAATGGCCGGATCTCGCTGTCCGCGCGTGCTCTTATAGGAAATACTGCCGCACCAGAGCCTCGGCCGTTTCTGTGTTCAGGGGATGCTCCTGGGTTTCATAGGTGGTGATAAGCTGGATCGAGGGGATGATCTGAAAGGAAGTGTACAGCTGGAGCTTTGAAAAGGTGCGGGCAGCGTAGGACGGCTGATCCATCATGCCGAAATGCTCCCAGTAATACGTTTTTCCGCTGGAGGGGTCGCGGATGGTAAAATCCGGGTAGATCACAGTTTTTCCCAAAGTGAGGGCGCATTCATACCGGAAAGGAACCTGGTTAGTATACAGAACCATGTCGATGATCGCCTCAGATTTGGACCGGACCAGGTGGCCGGAGGCACATTTATGGATCCGCTGCTCCGGAAACAGGGGATTCTGGTCATAGGGGGCCGCTGCCCACTGGGCCAGCTCCGGGGACAAAGGGGTAAAATAGGGAGCGAGAAGCGGCTGGTAAGCGGGATCCTCCAGAAAAGCCTGTACAGCCTGCTCAGCGGCCTGGCTTTTCCGGGCAAGATAAGAGTCAAGAAAGGAACGTCTGGTCTGGAGGGATCTCAATAGAAGGGAAAGGTATTTTCTGACAGCCAGTTTTTCGGCCAGGGGACGGGCGCTTTTGGGAAGATAGGAAAGCCCGTCTCCGCAGTTCCAGTACCATTTCCAGTAATTTCCATTACGGGAACAGGCAAGGCTGCCGTCCGGGAGAGTTTGGAGGCGACGTTTCACGTCTGCGATCCCGGGAGATCCCGCCGCAGGGGCAGGGCTCCGGGAATCGCATATAGACAGAAGGACCGGACCCAAAGGCCGGATGAAGGGCCGCGGCTTCCGGGAAACCCGTCCCAAGAAGCCTGTCCCGAGGCGGCCGGCCGGAACGCGGGCCGCAGAGCCGGACATATTCCCTGGCCTATGGCCGGATGGACGCCTCCTGATAAATCTCATGGAACATCTTTGCCAGGGCCATGGTGGCCTTGGAGCGGTATTCGCCGGCGGGATAGGCCAGGGAAAGATCCAGAAAGAGCCCTTTTCGGCCCACGGACAGATATTCCACGCCTGGGGCCTTCACCATACAGGAATGATACGTAAAGGAAAGGGCGATCCCCTCCCGGGCCATGGCGGCAGCGAAGGGGGCGGTGATATTGGTGTTCTGGGCCAAGGGCTCCAGGTGCAGATCCTCGAAGGCCTTCCGGATCATGGAGCCCAGGATGGTCCTTGGCGGTCCCAGGATACACTCGAACCGGGCGATGTCCTTCAGATCGACCCAGCGTGTCCCGTCTTCCTCCCGGTGAACGAATTCCATGACAGGGTGCTCCGAAACAGTGACCAGATAGATCTCATCCCGGGTGAGAAAATCCAGCTGCTTATGGAGGCGGGGGCTGGGAAGGGCCAGGAGCGCCATGTCCAGAAAGCCATCCAGGATCATTTCCTCCAGATACATACTGTCTTTTTCTGTGATCTCCACATGGATCCGGGGATACCGGTCACGGAACCGCTTGAGTACAGGCGGCAGCAGATAGGTACCCCGGAAGGTGCTGATCCCCAGCTCGATACGGCCGCCGGAAAGCTCTTCGATATCCCACAGCTCGCTTTGGGCCCGGTGGTACTGGAGGAGGATCTGGCGGGCATGGTTTAAAAATACCGAGCCGGAGGCCGTAGGACGGACGCCCCGTGAGGTCCGCATAAATAAAGGCGCTCCCAGCTCTGCCTCGTAGAGCTGGAGGAACTGGCTCAGGCTGGACTGGGCCATATAGAGCTTTTCCGCCGCCCGGGAAATGCTGCCCTCGTCGGCAATGGTCACGATATAATTCAGCTCTTTCAGATTCATAGGACTCCTTTCACGGCAGCTCTGCCATCGGTTTTTCCGATATAAACTATTTGATATTTTATATTTCTCTAATTATGGGAATAGTATAAGATAAATATTGACAGAAAGCAATTCCATATGAACGGATGGATGAACGAATTGCACAAATGAAAAGATTGGAAGGGGAAAAGAAAATGAGCAAAGTGTCAATGAAAGGCGTCATCGACATGCATGTGCACACGAATCCGGATCTGCGGCTCCGTGCGTATGACGATTTCGAGATGATGGAGGCCGGGATCCGCGTGGGTGCGCGGGCTATCGTTTTAAAGACCCACCAGGGAACCACCATGGACCGGGCCTACCTGTGCAACCGCCACAACGAGATCGTCCATGGAAAGACTAACAATTTTACCATGTTCGGCAGCATTACCTTAAATAAGGTGGTGGGCGGCATCAACCCCAAGGCTGTGGACGTGGCCTTAAAGCTGGGAGCGAAGGTCGTGTGGCTTCCGACCCAGTCTGCCAGGAACCATATGGTGAAAAACAACCTGGACCCGGCGGGCTGCGTGGACGTGGTGAGAGACGGAAAGGTGGTTCCGGAGCTGAACGACGTGTTCGGTCTTATCCGGGATCATAATGCAGTGCTGGGGACGGCCCATGTGTCTCCGGAGGAGGCCTTCATCGTAGTGGAGGCGGCCAGGAACGCAGGCGTTAAGAACATTGTGGTCACCCATCCCGAGTGGTGGATCGTGGACATGAGCGTGGAGGACCAGGTGCGGATCGTAAAGGACTATGACGTGATCCTGGAGCGCTGCTACGCCCAGAACATGGGCGGCGGAAAGTATAAGAGCAACCTTCCGTCCAACGTGGAGATCATCAAAGAGGTGGGCTACCAGAACGTGATGGTGGACACCGACGGCGGCCAGACGGAAAATCCCCACTGGGAGCTGGCCATGGAGGAATACATGCAGTATCTGGTGGATCACGGGATCCCGGAGGAGCACGTATACCATATGACAAGGACCATCCCATCCCGTCTGCTGGGACTGGAGGATTAAGATACCGCATTTAAGGAGGAAAATGATATGATCAGCGTTGTTCTTGTGGCATCCATAGCCCTGGCCGTCGTGCTGGGTTACAAGACAAAGATCAATACGGGATTTTTCTGCATCGCATTCGCATACCTCATCGGATGCTTTGCACTGGGCATGAAGACGAAGGAGCTGATCGCCTGCTGGCCCACCAGCACCATGTTCGTCATCCTGTCCGTATCCCTGTTTTACAATTTTGCAGCCATCAACGGAACCCTTGAAAAAATGTCCTCTGCCCTGCTTTATGCATGCAGGAGCTTTCCAGGACTCCTTCCCTTTGCCCTTTTCTTCGTGGCAGTGATCCTCTCTGTCATGGGAGCGGCATACTTTACCGTACTGGCTTTCCTGGCCCCCATCACCTTAGTGATCTGTGACGAGGCCAAAATGGATAAGCTCACCGGAGCCGTGGCCATCAACTGCGGCGCCCTGGCAGGCGGAAACTTCCCCACAGCGGCCCTGGGCGTTGTATTCCGCGGTCTGATGGAGACTGCTTATGAGGCGGAACCGGCCCTTACGGCTCCCGACTCCTTCAGCGAGGAATTTAAGATCTTCGGCTTTGCCATCGTGTTCTCCCTGATCCTCATCGCCATCTTCCGCTATGGCTTCAAGGCCAACCGGAACATAGGAAAGGGGATCACCTTTAAAAAGCCGGAGCCCTTTGATAAAAAACAGAAAATGACTCTGAACCTGATGCTTCTTATGATGGCAGTGGTGCTGGTATTCCCCTTATTAAAGCTGGTAATGCCGGGCAATGGCGTGATCGCAGCCATCAGCAGTAAGATCGACGTGGGCCTGGTGGCAATCTGCTTCACCGTGATCGCCCTTTTAATGAACCTGGCCCCCCAGAAGGAGGTCATCGCCCGCGTACCGTGGAACACCATCATCATGATCGCCGGAGCAGGCATGCTGATCGCAGTGGCCGTTAAGGCAGGCACCATCGACGCCCTGTCTGCATGGATCGGCTCCAACGTACCGGTGGCTCTGGTCCCCATTGCCTTCAGCCTGGTGGCAGCGTTCATGAGCTTCTTCAGCTCCACCACAGGTGTGGTGGCCCCGGCCCTGTTCCCGCTGATCCCGGCCCTGGCCGTGTCCACGGGACTGAACCCGGCTGTGCTCTTTGCCTGCACGGTCCTGGGCGCACAGTCCAGCGCCATCAGCCCGTTCTCTTCCGGCGGCAGCCTGATCCTGGGCTCCTGCGGAAACGAGGAGGAGAGAAACGCATTGTTCAACCGCCTGTTATTTGTGGCCGTACCCATCAGCGTTGTAAGCTGCGCAGTCTATAACGTGATCGTAGCCATGGTTCTTTAATTTAGGAGGAATATGGAAATGGAAAAGATTCAGATGAAGACTCCCCTGGTGGAGATGGACGGAGACGAGATGACCAGGATCCTCTGGCAGTACATCAAGGATGAGCTCCTTACGCCCTTTATCGACTTAAACACAGAATATTATGACCTGGGCCTGGAATACCGGGACAAGACCAACGACCAGGTGACCGTGGATGCGGCAGAGGCCACAAAGAAGTACGGCGTGGCAGTAAAATGTGCTACCATCACCGCCAACGCGGCCCGGGTAAAGGAATACGGCCTGAAGGAGATGTGGAAGAGCCCCAACGGCACCATCCGCGCCATCTTAGACGGCACTGTGTTCCGCAGCCCCATTGTGGTCAAAGGCATCGAGCCCTGTGTGAAGAACTGGAAAAAGCCCATCACCCTGGCAAGACACGCCTACGGCGACGTATATAAAAACGCGGAGCTCAGGATCCCCGGCGCAGGTGAGGTGAAGCTGGTGTATACGCCGGCGGACGGCTCTCCGGAGGAGACTCTTTCCGTCCATGTCTTTGAGGGTCCGGGCGTGGTCCAGGGCCAGTACAACCTGGATGATTCCATTGAAAACTTTGCAAAGAGCTGCTTTGAGTATGCACTGGAGACGAAGCAGGATCTGTGGTTTGCCACAAAGGATACGGTTTCCAAGAAATACGACCACCGGTTCAAGGATATTTTTGCAGAGATCTACGAAGCGTCCTATAAAGAGAGATTCCAGGCCGCAGGCATTGAATACTTCTATACCCTTATTGACGACGCCGTTGCCCGGGTCATGAAGGCAGAGGGCGGATTTATCTGGGCCTGCAAGAATTACGACGGCGATGTGATGAGCGACATGGTCTCCTCCGCCTTCGGCTCCCTGGCCATGATGACCTCGGTGCTGGTATCCCCCAACGGATATTATGAGTATGAGGCGGCCCATGGAACCGTACAGCGCCACTACTATAAGCACTTAAAGGGAGAGGAGACCTCCACCAATTCGGTGGCCACCATCTTCGCCTGGTCCGGAGCGCTGAGAAAGCGCGGCGAGCTGGATGGAAACCAGGAGCTGGCAGCCTTTGCGGACAAGCTGGAAAAGGCCACCATCGATACCATCGAAGGCGGAAAGATGACGAAGGACCTGGCCCTTATGACCACCCTTCCCAACCCCACCGTGTTAAACAGCAGGGATTTCATCCTGGCCATCCGGGAAAAGCTGGAGGCCATGCTGTAACAGACGACAATTACCCAATATTGGATACATACCTTATATACCCCCAAATACCCCAACAGGAAACTCTCCCAGACAGCCATGGGCTGCGGGAGAGTTTTCTGTATGTAAAAGATGAATATAAAAATATATTGACAATTTTGGAATAGATGGGTATACTGGTACAAAATTACAGCCGGACAGCGGAGAGGGAGGAAGCGCAATGGAAGGAAAAGGTAGTGTCAGCTTAAGGCCCTGGACCATGGAGGATAAGGAGGATCTGGCAAGGCTCTGCAATGGTGTAGACCGGTCTTATCTAAGGAACAGCCTGCCGTTCCCATATACAGAAAAGGACGCAGAATGGTGGATCGGAATGACCCTGGACCGTGACGGGAAGGATGGGGTATTCCGGGCTGTCTGTCTGGATGGAAAGGTCGTTGGAAATATCTCGGTGGAGCAGGGAACGGACGTTTACCGCTGCGGCGCGGAGATCGGCTATATGCTGGACCGGGGCGTCTGGTCCCGGGGGATCATGACAGAGGCAGCGGGGCTCATATGCAAAGAGGCATGGAGGCTCCTGGATATCCTCCGGATCACCGGACGGGTCTATGAGCCAAATAAGGCATCCAGGCGGGTCCTGGAAAAGAACGGTTTTGAGCTGGAGGGGCTTTTAAAGCAGGCGGTGGATAAAAATGGGAACATATACAACCTGTGCATTTACGGGAAGGTGAAGCCATAAAGAGGAATGAGCCGGGGCAGAGGACCTGACAGACAGCGTTTCTGGCTCCAGGACAGAAAAAGGAGGCGTATCCTACGCCTCCTCATCGCTCCGGCCGGACCTGGCCTCTTCCAGATAGTTATACAGAGTGTACTTGGAGATCTGAAGCGTCTCGCAGAGGAGAACGCTGGTCTTTGAGATCTTGAATACGCCCTTCTGGTCCAGGTAGTCCAGGGCTTTTATTTTTTCTTCTTTATTCATCAGGGACATGGGCTTGCCCACCAGGGCTTCGGCCTGGTTCATATAATACTGGAGGATATCGTCCACGTTTTTCGTCGCCAGGGCGTCCATATCGGTGGCCGGGGGCGTGTGGATATCCGTAGCCGGGTGCTGGATGAAGGCCTGTAAGGCGTTCTGTGCGATCAGAAGCTGGGACACATCCAGGTTGACGCAGACAGAGCCGATGATCTTCCCGTTTTCATCGGGGATCAGTGTCGTAAAGGATTTAAAAAAACGATCCTTGGGCCCGTTGGAAAAGGTCTGGATACTGTCCTTTAAGGGCTCAATGCTCTTTCCGAACTGGGTGATCATACCACCCTTGGGAGAACCGCCCACGTGACGGCCGCTTAAGTCTGCGTTCAGCGCGTACACGATGGTATGGTCGTAGCCCTTCCGGTAGTCATGGATGAGGATCTCGCTGTCCTCACCAAGAAATTTCTGGAGCCCCTCCAGAAAACGGATCAAAAAGTCAAAGTCCAGGTAGTTTCCTATCTCCACAATGTTCCCCTTTCGGTGCTGGTTCAGATTTGTCCGCCCGATGCGGACATCATATCTATTATAATTCCGCAGAGGCCATTTGTCAAATTCCGGAGGACGCCGGAGGCTGCTCCGATACAGGATACAGGGTGATGATGTCCATGACATCCCGGGTCCACGGTTCCTGGCCGGAGAAGCCGCACTGCACCGTTTCCCCGTCGGAATAAAGGGTCAGGTCTCCATAGAAATTATTCACATGGAGAAGATCTCCGGTTCCCGTATCTTTGGAGGGAAAAAGAACAGATTCAAACCGGAACAGGACGATCCACTGGAAATCACCTTCGCTGTATCGGTGGGTTTTTGTTCCGCGGGGGAGGAGATTCCCCAGTTTTGTCCGGAAGGCAGGGGAGCCAAACAGCCGGAGCGCTTCTTTAAAGTGCGGGTCCTCCGGTGTTATGAGGAAGCGGGTGTCCTCTGCCTGTATTCCTTCACTGTAATATCCGTGGATCTGGATACACTGGTCCAGGTCCAGGAACGGATACCGCTGGGCGATGGTCCGGGGGCGGGGATAGACGGCTGCGGCCAGAAGGCCTCCCGCCAGGATGGCTGCGGCAGCCAGACATTTTGTTTTTTTCTTCATAAGGTCCCATCCTTTCACGTCCCCCTCCGGGGGAATTAAGCGCCTGGATTTTCGCGGTAAACGCAGAAACCAGATTCGCGATAGTATACGGTCTGTTTACACAGCCAGTATACCATATGGAAGAAAGCCTGGGAACCCAGGCTTGTACATAAATTCGTGCAGAAAACCCCTTGACAACCAGAAAGGGAGACAGTATAATGAAATCATCCAAACAATTTGGAATCCATACAAACTTTTTGTAATACCATACAGTTCTCCGTGTGAGAGATGCCCCATTCCGCAGAGTGGATGCCTGCGGATCAGCCATCCTGGATCTTTTCTCCAATCTTTTTGATCCGGATGCTGCCGTTTCCCATGAGGAGGGGAGACCGGGGCAGAAACAAATCAATGCTGCAACAGGAAAACAGGCCATGCGTAAAAAGCGCCGGGCCTGTTTTTCTGTCTGAAAAAATAAGAAGAGCATCTGTACTGTGTCCCGAAGATGAAGTATAATGGGAGCATATAACAGAACAGGAGGCGGAAGGCCATGACCATATCCCAGTATTTTCCCATTTATGACCAGCTGGACAAAGCAGACCAGGAAAGGCTCGATTATGCGGCGGTGAAGCGGAGGGTTCCAAAAGGCACGCTTCTCCATGGCGGAGACGGCGTATGCACCGGCCTGCTGGTGATCGCCTCCGGCCAGCTCCGGGCCCATATGATCTCCGAAGAGGGGAGGGAGATCACTCTGTACCGGCTGTTTGAGCGGGATATCTGCCTGTTTTCGGCTTCCTGCATTATGAGCAGTCTCCAGTTTGACGTGTTCATCTCTGCGGAGAAGGACACGGAGCTCTGGATCATCCCGCCGGATTTTTATAAGGGGCTGATGGAGCGGTCGGCCGTGGTGGCCAACTATACCAGCCAGATCATGGCATCCCGGTTTACGGATGTCATGTGGCTCATGGACCAGGTGATGTGGAAGAGCTTCGATAAACGGCTGGCGGGCTTCCTTCTGGAGGAAAGCGTCCTGGAGGAGACGGATACCCTTAAGATCACCCATGAAAAGATCGCCAGCCATATGGGCACCGCCAGGGAGGTGGTCACCCGGATGTTAAAGTATTTCCAGACCGAGGGCCTGGTACGGCTTTCCAGGGGGGCTGTGGAGATCCTGGACCGGAAGGGACTTTCCGTACTGGCGGATACATAAAAGACCGCTGCTGCTTATTTTCCAATGAATTTCAGGATCTGCTGTTTTGGCATGGCGCCCATGGTCTTACGGACGACTTTTCCGTTTTCCATGTAAAACAGGGAGGGAATGCTCATGACGCCGAACTGTCCGGCCAGCTCCGGCTGTTCATCCACGTTGATCTTTCCCACCCGGATCTCCGGATGGTCCTCTGCGATCTCATCCACAATGGGGGATACCATCCGGCAGGGGCCGCACCAGGACGCCCAGAAATCCAGAAGGACAGGACGGTCGCTTCCCATGATCTCCTGTTCAAAGTTTTCGCTTGTGATATTCATAACTGACATAGAAAAACCTCCTTGTGGCTGATCGTTTATTTTCGTTCTTTATATCTGTATCATACCAGAAGGAGGCGGAGGCTTCCGTGACAAGATCACAAAAGCCCATGCCGGGCCGCCCGGGGCGGTACGGACTGGAAAATCAAAAAAGGAGGAGCAGAAACATGAACTGCAGACCAGAGGACATGCTTGTATATGCGGTGACAGACCGGGCCTGGTTAAAGGGGGAAAGCCTGAAGGACCAGGTGGAAAAGGCATTAAAGGGAGGAGTGACCTTTGTGCAGCTCCGGGAAAAAAATCTGGACCGCCGCTTATTTTTAGAGGAGGCTGCGGCCATAAAGGAGCTGTGTGATTCCTTCCATGTTCCCTTTGTCATCAACGACGATGTGGAGATCGCCCTGGCCTCCGGGGCCGACGGGGTCCATGTGGGCCAGAAGGATATGGACGTAAAAGAGGCCAGAAGGCGTCTGGGGCCGGGAAAGATCATCGGCGTGTCCTGTAAGACCGTGGAGCAGGCAAAGGCGGCGGAGGCCGGAGGGGCCGATTATCTGGGCGTGGGAGCCATGTATCCCACAGATACCAAATCGGATACCTCCCAGGTAACGGTGGAGACCTTAAAGGCCATATGCCGGGCGGTGGATATCCCGGTGGTGGCCATCGGAGGGATCCGGGCGGACCGGATCCAGCCTTTAAAAGGGACCGGGGCCGACGGAGTGGCCGTGGTCAGCGCCATTTTCGGCCAGCCGGATATTGAAGCGGCCGCCAGACGGCTTAAAGAGACGGCGGAGATGTATCTGGGAAGGCACAGACGCCGGAAGACGGTCCTGACCATTGCGGGCAGCGATTCCAGCGGCGGGGCCGGGATCCAGGCAGACTTAAAGACCATGCTGGCCAACGGTGTTTACGGCATGAGCGCCATTACGGCCCTGACGGCCCAGAATACCACAGGGGTCTCCGGGATCTTTCCTGTGACGCCGGAATTTTTAGCCATGCAGATCGACAGCGTCTTTTCGGATATCCGTCCCGATGCCGTAAAGATCGGGATGGTATCCTCAGGGGAGCTGATCCGGGTCATTGCAGAACGGCTTTCCTATTATAAAGCGGAGAACATCGTGGTGGATCCGGTGATGATCTCCACCAGCGGCTCCAGGCTCCTGGACGAGGATGCTGTGGGAGCCTTAAAGGAGCTCCTTCTGCCTATGGCTGCGGTGGCGACGCCCAATATCCCGGAGGCGGAGGTGCTTTCTGGGATCTGCATCCGGTCATCTGAGGACATGGTCCGGGCGGCGGAGATCATAAGCCGGGAGTACGGCTGTGCTGTTTTATGTAAGGGCGGTCACCGGTTAAACGATGCCAACGATCTTTTGTACCGTGACGGCGGCTTTTGCTGGTTCATGGGGCGGCGGATCGACAATCCCAACACCCATGGGACCGGCTGTACGCTGTCCAGCGCCATTGCCTCAGGGTTTGCCAGGGGATACAGCCTGGAGCAGGCGGTGGAGAGGGCCAAGGAGTACCTGTCCGGCGCGCTGGAGGCCATGCTGGATCTGGGCTCTGGTTCCGGCCCCATGGACCATGGGTTCCAGATCCCATAGGAACCGTCTTTACAAGGAGGACGGGTCTGTGATATAGTTGACTAAGTATTTAGAACTGCATACACTGGAGGAAAAATCATGAATTTTTTGGAAGAACGGATCCAGAAGGACGGGATCGTAAAAGAAGGAAATGTATTAAAGGTTGACAGCTTTTTAAACCATCAGATGGATATCCGTCTCCTGGAGCAGATGGGAGAGGAGTTCAAGCGCCGCTTTGCAGACGTACAGGTGGACAAGATCCTGACCATCGAGGCATCCGGGATCGGCATTGCCTGCATTGCCGCCAGATATTTCGATGTGCCGGTGGTATTTGCCAAAAAGACCCAGAGCATCAATCTGGACGGAGAAATGTATGTGGCAGAGGTGGAATCCTTTACCCATAAATGCAAAAACCAGGTCATCGTATCCAAAAAGTTTTTAAAGGAAGGGGAGCATGTGCTCCTGATCGACGACTTCCTGGCCAACGGCTGTGCGCTTCAGGGGCTTTTATCCATCGTAGCCCAGGCTGGAGCCATTACAGAGGGAATCGGGATCGCCATTGAAAAGGGCTTCCAGAGCGGCGGCCGGATCATAAGAAACCTGGGCTACCGTCTGGAATCCCTGGCTATCGTGGACGCCATGGACGCAGAGACGGGAACGGTAACCTTCCGTGAGCAGTAGGGGGCGGAATCCGTTCCTTCTGCTGATCCTGGCAGCTTTTCTGGTGATGAATGTGGTGGGGACAGGTCTGACGCTTCGGGCCTGCCCCCAGTTTTCTATTTCCAGGGAAGCGCTTCTGGGGGAAAATGGAAGGAACCTAAAAGAATTTGAACTGGGAGAACGGGGGGAGCTGACGTCTCTTTCCAGTGATCCGTGGATCTATTACGCCTTTGGAGAGCCGGTGAACGTCCGGTTTCTTACGGTGGAGGTATTTGGTGTAGGAGGAGCCGGCTCGGAGGCCCAGCTTTATCTGATCCCGTCGGCGGGCTACCGGACCATGGAGCTTTCCGATGGCAGGCTTTCCGCACGGTTTGGCCGTGCCCAGGGCTATCGGGGCGTCAGCGCTGTGCGCCTGGATCTGGCTACGGAGCCGGGGGCAGTGCTTACGGTGGAGGGCGCGGTGGTCAACGACCGCCTGGCAGTGATCCTGGATTTTCAGAAGCTGTATCTGTCCGCCTGGGCTCTGGGACTTCTGGCGGTCCTGGAAGTACTGGGATGGAGGCGGCTTTTCATGCTCCGGCAGGAGGAACGGAGGGGATCCTCTGGGAGATCCGGACCGGCGGCCATGGGCTTTCCAAGAAAATGGCCCCCCATCCTGGCCGTTGCGGCGCTACAGGCAATTTTAAAGGCCGGGATTCTGTGGACCCTCAGAAAACCCCTCATGGACAATGACGGAGCGGGACGTCAACATCTTTTGTGCTGGATGTTTGTTCTGGGCCTGGAGGTCTTTACCATTATGTCCCTGCATCTGGGAGCGGGAAGAAAACGGAAAAACATCTGGTACGGACTGGGACTTGCGGTCCCCTTTTCCTTTGTATGGTTTTCGGCGGCCGAGCTTCTGAACCTGGCTACCTTCGATTTCCAGACACCGCTTTATCTGGTCCTGAACCTGGCCCTGTGTGCCCTGGTGCCGGCGGTATTTCTGCTGGTCCTGGGAAACGCGGCTCTGGCCTTTTCGGGAGCGGCCCTGCTTTTTGGAGTGCTTTCGGTGGCTAACCATTATTACGGTGCGCTGAGAAACAATCCCCTGGAATACTTTGATATTGCCAATGCGGGGACGGCTGTCCATGTGCTGGGAAATTATTCCCTGGCTCTGGATGGAGTGTCGGCGGCTGCGGTCCTGGCCATTCTGGTGACGGTCCTTACGCTGTTTTCTGCCCTGGGCACAGCCCGGTGCGAAAGAAGGCTCAGAGGGTTTCTGGGAAATGTGGCCCTGGCGGCTGCGGCGGCTGCGGTCTTTGCGGCGAAGCTTCCCACCTTTGACAATTTTTCCAATCTCCAGATCATCACCAGCGAAAAGGGATATCTGCTCTCCTTTGCCTCCTTTATAAAGATGGGGAGGGTGAAGACGCCGGAGGGCTATACGGCAAAGCGGGCGGAGGAGATCCTGGAGACGGCTTTGGACGGTGCTGGGACCGAAACGGGACTTCTTAGGGAAGCCGGAGACCGTTACCCCAATCTTATCGTCATTATGAATGAGACCCTGGCGGACCTTCCGGCCATTTACGGCTTTGAGACAGACACAGACGTGTTTCCCAATATCCATTCCATGGACAATGCAGTCAGAGGAAAGGTCCTTACATCGGTTTACGGAGGCGGAACGGCCAACACAGAGTATGAATTCCTCACGGGCAACAGCCTTTATTTCCTGCCTCCTGGCAGCAGTCCCTATGTCCAGTATATGGGGGGTGTCCAGCAGTCCCTGGCCTGGAAGCTGAAGGAGCTGGGCTATCAGACGGCGGCGTACCATCCGTACCTGCCCATCAGCTACCGCAGATCGTCGGTGTATCCGCTTCTGGGACTGGATGCGTTCTACTCAGAGGAGGACAGCCTGCCCCACGAGGAATATCTCCGCACCTATGTGAGCGACCGGGCAGATTTTAAAAATGTGATCCATCTTTATGAGGAAAGGGAGCCGGGCCGCCCATTTTTCATGTTCAATGTGACCATGCAGAACCACGGCGGATATTCGGAGGACGAACCGGCGGTGGATGTGACGGTGATGCCTGTGGATAAAGAGCTCCAGACGCCGCAGATGTTAGAATATCTGTCTCTGATCCGCGAATCTGACGCGGCCTTTAAGGAGCTGACCGATTACTTCTCAGAGGCAGAGGAGGACACGGTGATCCTGATGTTCGGCGACCACCAGCCCAGCATGGACGAAGGCGTATCGGAGTTCATGGACCAGAAGCTGGAGGAACGGGACGGGGATCTGGACTCCCAGAGGCGGTATTACGCCAGCTTTATCCTTTGGGCAAATTTTGACATTCAGGAGATGTCAGGTGTGGTCACCTCCCCGGGCTTTCTGCGTCCCCTGCTGCTGGAGGCGGCGGGAGTGCCCATGAATGCCTATGAGAGCTTCCTTTTTGAGACGGCGGCCGCCTACCCGGCCATGAACGCCTTCGGCTGCTTCGACGCCTCCGGCCAGTGGAACTCCAGGATGGAGGATGAGGAGGGGGTGCTGGAGGAATACCAGTATCTGGTGTACCAGAACGTG
>NZ_JAXXBR010000046.1:0-30754 GCF_037242085.1 Alitiscatomonas sp.
AGCAGACGCCGCAGAGGAAGGTCAGCGCGTCTCCCAGGTTGATCCCGGACTCATGCTTTAAGGTCAGCAGAGCCAGACCGATGACCGCCACAAGGCCGGCTGCGATCTGGTTGAGGCCCGGCCGCTTTTTGCTGATCTTCCAGTATAAAAAAGGCACCAGGACCACATAAAGGGCCGTGATAAAGGCATTCTTGCTGGCTGTGGTATATTTGATCCCATAGGTCTGGAACAGATAGGCCAGGGTCAGGAAGATCCCCATAATGAGCCCGCAGGTCAAAGATCCACGGTCCAGCTTTTTCATCCGTCCCGGAAAGGCCAGGGCCATGAAGGCGGCGGCCAGGGTAAACCGCAGCGCCAGAAGATAGGACGGCGGCACCAGGTCCACAGAGTTTTTCATGACCACAAAGGAGCCGCCCCAGATCATGGTAATGAACAGGAAGCCGGCCGTTGCCAGGAGCTTTGCGTTTTTACTTGTTGTTCCTTCCATGGCCCTATTTTCCCATATAGAACCGGTAGCTGGTCCGGGTCACATGGGCGGTCCCGGCCTTGACCACAGGCGACGGGAACTGGGGATGATTGACGGAATCGGGATACATCTGTGTCTCAAAGCAGAATGCGTCCCGGTCCTCATAGGAAACGCCGCCCTTTCCTTTTTCTCCGCCCAGCCAGTTGCCGGTATAAAACTGGACGCCGGGAAGGTCTGTATAAACATCCATGGCCCGGCCGCTGGCCTCATGATACGCGCTGGCTGCCAGTCCGCAGATGCCCGGAGCATGGTTTAAGCACCAGTTATGGTCAAAGCCCTTCCCCTGGACGATCTGGATATAATCAGAGCCAATGTCTGTTCCGATGGTCTTCGGTGTCCGGAAGTCCATGGGCGTTCCCTCTACTGCCAGGATCTCTCCGGTGGGGATGGAATCCGCATCCGTGGGCGTAAAGGAATCTGCCAGGATCTGGACGCGGGTATCTGACACAGAGCCGGAATCATGGCCGCCCAGATTAAAATAGGCGTGGTTTGTCATGTTCACCGGAGTATCCCTGTCACTGGTGACCGCATAAAGGATATCCACGGCATTTTCCTTTGTCAGAGTGTATTTTACGGAGATCTTCAGCTCTCCGGGAAATCCCTGGTCGCCGTCGGGACTGTCCAGAAGGAATACCACGGAATCCTCTCCCACTTCCCGGGCGGCCCACAGTCTCCGGTCATAATAATCGGGACCGCTGTGGAGATTGTTCTCTCCCTTATTTTTTCCCAGGACATAGGAAGTTCCATTTAAAGTAAAGGAAGCGCCGCCGGTGCGGTTGGCGATCCGGCCCACGATGGAGCCGAAATGGGGGCCATTGACCAGATACCCCTCTGCATCGTCGTAGCCCAGCAGCACATCTGCCAGCTCCCCGTTCCTGTCCGGTACCATCATGCTTACCCAGACAGCGCCCAGATCGGTGAAGGAAGCGGATACGGTGCCATTGTCTATGGTGTAAAGACTGATCTCTCTTCCGTCGGCCATACGTCCAAAATGCTCTTTTTTTACTGCCATGATAACCTCCCTGACTTACTTGTGTGTAATGTAGCCCTGCTCCGTCAGAAGCTCTGCGCAGAGCACAGCCCCGCCGGCAGCTCCTCTTACGGTGTTATGGGACAGGCCCACGAATTTCCAGTCATAGACCGTATCCTCCCTGAGGCGTCCGATGGATACGCCCATTCCCTTTCCAAAGTCCACATCCAGAGTCACCTGGGGACGATTGTCCTCCTCCATATACTGGATGAACTGCTCCGGTGCGCTGGGAAGGTTTAATTCCTGGGGAAGTCCCTTAAAGCTCACCAGCTTTTCGATCAGCTGTTCTTTTGACGGCTTTTTCCGGAATTTCACGAAAACAGCCGCCGTATGGCCATTGAGGACCGGAACGCGGATACACTGGCAGGTGATCACCGGCTCCTTTGCCTTTACGATCACGCCGCCTTCCAGGGTCCCCCAGATCCGTAAGGGCTCCTGCTCGCTCTTCTCTTCCTCTCCGCCAATGTAGGGGATGATGTTCTCCGCCATTTCCGGCCAGTCCTTAAATGTCTTTCCAGCGCCGGAGATGGCCTGGTATGTGGTGGCCACTACCTCATAGGGCTCAAATTCCTTCCAGGCAGTCAGGGCCGGGGTATAGCTCTGGATGGAGCAGTTGGGCTTCACAGCCACAAAGCCCCGGGTCGTTCCCAGGCGTTTTCTCTGGAAGGGGATCACTGCAAAATGCTCCGGGTTGATCTCCGGGATCACCATGGGCACATCCGGCGTCCAGCGGTGGGCGCTGTTGTTGGATACCACGGGAGTTTCCGTTTTGGCATATGCCTCCTCGATGGCCCGGATCTCGTCCTTTGTCATATCCACGGCGCTGAACACGAAGTCCACGGTGGAAGCCACCTTCTCCACCTCAGCCACGTTCATGACCACCAGCTTTTTCACCGCCTCCGGCATGGGTGATGTCATTTTCCAGCGGTCTCCTACCGCCTCCTCATACGTTTTTCCAGCAGAACGGGCGCTGGCTGCCACCGTCACTACCTGGAACCAGGGATGGTCCTCCAGAAGGGAAATAAATCTCTGGCCCACCATTCCGGTGGCTCCCAGGATGCCGACTCTCAGTTTCTTTTCCATCATTGTTTCTCCTCGTTGTTTTTATTGTCTCCTGCCCTGATACGGACAGGTGAAAGATCTAAGATGCTTACAGGATCTCCAGGGCCACCTGTACCATATCCATAAAGGAATTCTGGCGTTCCTCGGCCGTGGTGGACTCTCCGGTGATCAGGGAGTCTGAAATGGTCAGAATGGAAAGCGCCTGGGCTCCTGCCAGCGCGGCGTTGGCGTAAAGGGCCGCCGTTTCCATTTCCGCAGCCAGGACTCCCACATCCTCATAGCCCACGCCTTCTTTCTTTGCCTTTTCCGGTGCATAGAAGACGTCAGAGGTCAGTACATTGCCCACATGGTAGGAGAGGCCCCGCTGTTCAGCCTCCAGGGCTGCCTTGATGAGAAGTCCGAAGTCAGCGATGCAGGAATAGCCGTCTGGAAGCCCCAGCTCCTTTACATAACCGGTGCCTGTGCATGCGCCCATGGCCAGCACCAGATCCCGGATATGGGTGGTCTTCTGCATGGCTCCGGCAGTGCCCACACGCACCAGCTTCTTTACGCCATAGAAATTCATCAGCTCGTGGGAATAGATGCCCATGGACGCGCAGCCCATGCCGGTTCCCATGACGGAAATGGGCTTATCCCGGTAAAAGCCGGTGTACCCGAACATGTTTCTGGTAGAATTGAACTGCTTTGCTCCTGCCAGGAAGTTTTCTGCAATGTATTTTGCCCGCAGCGGGTCTCCCGGAAGCAGGATGGACGGTGCGATCTCGCCTTCTTTTGCTGAAATGTGAGGGGTTGGAATATTGTTTGCCATATCAATGGTCCTCCTTTGATGATTATACCCTTGTTTTTGTTCCTTTGCCGTCCCGTTTCGCCATTTTAAGGCGGTTTAAATGGACTTCTTTTTCTTTATAGACTGCCAGCGGCTCGTTTTCCGGAAAATAAACGTGTTCCAGGCTGTCGCCGTCTTCCAGCTTCATGCCCCGGACGCCGCGGCTGTTCTTTTTAAGCTCTGGGATCTCGTTTATCATGAACCGGAGGAACATGCCCTCCTTTGTCTGTAATACGATCTCTGTTTCCCCGGAAAGGATCCGGATCTCTGCCGCCTGGTCGCCCTCAGAAAGCTTTGTGGCGGCCACCATGCGGTTGGCCGTGAGGAACTCCCCGCCCGGAACGATCTTCAGCATAGCTGCCCTTGTGGCAAACAGAAGCTTCTTTCCAGGAAGCTCTGACGCGGGCATGGTCAGAAGGATCCGCTCCTTCGCGCCCTCGAATCTGCTGATATTATCCAGGGGCACTCCCTTATCCTTCAGTTTTCCCGCCGGTACGTCGGCAGCCTTCACCTGATACATGGATCCGGTGTCTGTAAAGAAGCAGATCCTGTCATCGGTCATAACGGGAACTGTTTCCACATGCTCCGCCTGGACGGTCTCCGGATTCCTCTCATAAACGGCCTTTTCCAGAAGCTTACAGTAGCCGAACCGGTCCATGGCAAAGATCATTTCCCGGGCCGCCTCCTTTTCCTCCTGGAATACGATCTCTTCCCCGTCCTCGATCACGGTCCTCCGCTCCACAGAGAACTCCTCCCGGATCCGGTCCAGATCCTCCTTGATGACCGCATCCATGTTTTTCTGGCTGGACAGGATATGGCGGTATTCCCGGATCCTTTTTAAGGTTTCCTTATACGCCTTCTGTAAAGCCAGGATCTCCAGGCCGATGAGCTTATAAAGCCGCATTTCCAGGATCGCGGACGCCTGGCGCTCTGTAAAGCAGAGCTTTTTCGCATCCTCCTCAAAGCCTGGGGAGCGGAATTTAATATTGGCAGTATTCCCTGTCATCAGGCATTCTTTGGCATCCTTTAAGTTCCTGGAACCCCGGAGGATGGCGATGATCACATCGATCACGTCGCAGGCCCCGATGAGGCCCTCCTGGACCTCCTTTTTTTCCAGCTCCTTCTCCAGAAGAACGTTATATTTTTTTGTCATGTTCTTATACTGGAATTCCAGGAACGTGTTCAGGATCTGCTTTAAGTTCATGGTCTCCGGCCGGCCGTCGTCGATGGCCAGCATGTTGACGCCGTAAGTATCCTCCAGCTTCGTCTTCTTGTATAAGATATTCCGTATCTTATTGACATCCGCGTCTTTTTTTAACTCTAAAACGATGCGGATGCCTTCCTTGCTGGACTGATTGGAGATATCCACCACATCCGGCAGCTTCCGGCTCTCCACCAGCTCCGCCACATCCGACAGGAACTTATTGATCCCTGCGCCGATCATGGTATAAGGGATCTCGGTGATCACCAGCTTATCCCGGTCCGCCTTCCTGCGGCCCAGCTCCACCTCCACCTTTCCGCGGAGGCGGATCTTTCCCGTGCCTGTCTCGTAAATGGACAGGAGATCCTTTTTGTTGGCGATGATGCCGCCAGTGGGGAAGTCTGGTCCGGGAAGATACTCCATCAGATCCTCCACCGTCATCAGCCGGTTGTCAATGTAGGCCTTCACCGCATCGGCTACCTCTCCCAGGTTGTGGGGCGGGATGCTGGTGCTCATGCCCACGGCGATGCCCTCGGCGCCGTTGATCAGAAGGTTGGGGACTCGTACCGGAAGCACCTCCGGCTCCTTTTCTGTCTCGTCATAGTTGGAGACGAAGTCCACGGTTTTGTCCAGATCCTTTAAATAAACTTCCTCTGCAAATTTTTTCAGCCGGGCTTCCGTATAACGCATGGCGGCGGCCCCGTCTCCCTCGATGGAGCCAAAATTTCCATGGCCGTCCACCAGGGCCATTCCCTTTTTAAAATCCTGTGACATGACTACCAAAGTCTCATAGATGGAGCTGTCGCCGTGGGGGTGGTATTTACCCATGGTGTCTCCCACGATACGCGCCGATTTCCGGTGGGGCTTATCGTGATCCAGATGGAGCTCGCTCATGTCGTAAAGCACGCGCCGCTGCACCGGCTTTAAGCCGTCCCTGGCGTCGGGGATGGCCCTGGCAGTGATGACGCTCATGGAATAATCCAGGTAGCTTTTCTGCATCTCCTCGGAATATTCAGTCCTTAATATTTTTTCAGCCATTGTCAGGCTCTCCTTCTTTCCTGTTTTCCATTTCTCCGCATGGGACCGTCTGTTCCTTCCGGTCCCTCAGGCCGTTCTGCCCTGCCCTTTAGGCGTCGATCTCCGCCTCATCGGCGTGGTCGTAGATGAATTTTTTCCTGGGAGGAACGTCGCTTCCCATTAAAAGCTCTGTCACCTCGCTGGCCATCCGGGCATCCTCGATCTCCACCCGCTTGAGCACCCGGTTCTCCGGGTTTAAGGTCGTCTCCCAGAGCTGGTCCGCATCCATTTCACCGAGGCCCTTGTACCGCTGAAGGGTAAAATCTCCGGAATGGGTCCTTTTATATTCCTCCAGGGCCTTATCGTCATAGAGATACCGCTCCTCTCCCCGTTTTGGGACCACCTTATAAAGAGGCGGCATGGCGATATAAACGTGGCCGTCGTAGATCAGCTCCGGCATGAACCGGTACAGGAAGGTAAGCAGAAGCGTATCGATATGGCTTCCGTCCACGTCCGCATCGGTCATCAGGACGATCTTATCATATTTTAATTTGGTGATGTCAAAATCGTTGCCGTATCCCTCGGAAAAACCGCAGCCAAAAGCGTTGATCATGGTCTTGATCTCCGCATTGGCAAGAACTTTATCCATAGAGGCCTTTTCCACGTTTAAGATCTTTCCCCGGATGGGCAGGATCGCCTGGTACTGGCGGTTCCGGCCCATTTTTGCCGATCCTCCGGCAGAATCTCCCTCGACGATGAAGATCTCGCATCTGGACGGATCCCGGCTCTCGCAGTTGGCCAGCTTTCCGTTGCTGTCAAAGGAAAACCTGGATTTTGACAGCATATTGGTCCTGGCCTTTTCCTCTGCTTTCCGGATCTTTGCCGATTTTTCCGCGCAGGCAATGATGGATTTCAGAACCTCCAGATTCCGGTCGAAGAAAAGCTGCAGTTCCTCGCCGCAGATGGAAAATACGGCCTTTGTAGCGTCTGCGCTGGCCAGCTTCGTCTTTGTCTGGCCCTCGAAGATGGGATCCGGGTGCTTCACTGCCACCACTGCCGTCATTCCATTCCTGGTATCGGCCCCGGTGAAATTTGTGTCCTTTTCCTTAAGGATCCCCAGCTCCCTTGCGTATGTATTGATCAGGTTCGTAAACCGGGTCTTAAAGCCCACCAGGTGGGTGCCGCCTTCCTGGGTGAAGATGTTGTTGCAGAAGCCCAGAACGTTCTCTTCAAAGGCGTCCACGAACTGGAAGGCCGCCTCTACCTCGATATTTTCAACGGTTCCCTTAAAATATACCGGCTCATGGACCGCTTCTTTCCCGCCGTTCAGCTCCCTTACATAGGCCACGATGCCGTCGGGCTCAGAAAATATCAGGCTTTCCTCCTCGCCTGGGCGGCGGTTTTCATAGCGGATCGTCAGACGGGGATTTAAATAGGCCGATTCATGGAGACGGCTTTTGAGCCAGTCGGCCTTGAAGCGCGTTTTTTCAAAGATCGCGGGATCCGGGAGAAAGTTGATCTCCGTTCCCGTTTCCTTTGTGCGGCCCAGGACAGGCAGAAGTCCGTCCTTTAACTCCACTGTGGGGATCCCCTTTTCGTATGCGTCAAAATGGATATATCCGTCCCTGTATACCTTAATGGACAGCCGCTCCGACAGCGCGTTCACCACCGATGAGCCCACCCCGTGGAGACCGCCGCTGGTCTTATAGGAATCATTATCAAATTTACCTCCCGCATGGAGCGTGGAAAGCACCACGCGCTCGGCGGAAACGCCTTTTTTATGTAAACCCACCGGGATCCCGCGGCCGTTGTCCCTTACGGTACAGGAGCCGTCGGCCTCCAGAGCCACCAGGACCTCCGTACAGTATCCCGCCAGGTGTTCGTCCACTGCGTTGTCTACGATCTCATATATTAAATGGTTTAAGCCTTTTGTGCCAACGCTTCCAATATACATGCCAGGCCGCTTCCTGACGGCTTCCAGGCCCTCTAAAACTGTGATACTGTCAGCATTATACTGTACTTTCGCCATGAAATACCTCCAAAATTCTTATGGCGCGGCCGTCATATCCCGCGCCGTTTCCTGTGATCCATAAAACATAGTCCCACCCATTATACACTCACCCGGAGAGATTTTGCAAGGCTTTTAGCGAATCCATGTTCGATTTATTGTATCCGCCCAGCCGCGCATCTTTTTGCCTGCCCGCAGCGGACAAGGAGCGCCGGGCGTCTGCATGGACGGCTTCCTTTATGGAATGGATAAGGATTTGTATATTGATTTTTTTCCTTTTTCTGTTATATTAATATTTGGTCTTATTTTTAACAAAAAAGGAGAGTTACTATGAACAAACTTCTTGACCTCTTCCTTACCTTTGCCCGCATCGGCGGCCTGACCTTTGGCGGCGGCTACGCCATGCTCCCGATGCTCCAGAAGGAAGTCGTGGAAAAGCGCGGCTGGGCTTCGGAGGAGGAGCTGATGGACTACTACGCCATCGGACAGTGTACACCGGGCATCATTGCGGTGAATACGGCCACCTTTGTAGGTCAGAAGACCGCTGGTATCGCCGGAGGCATTATCGCCACCCTGGGCGTTGTATTCCCGTCCCTGATCATCATCACGATCATTGCCGCCTTTATCCAGAACTTTTCCGATCTGGCCATCGTCCAGAACGCCTTCGCCGGCATCCGCGTCTGCGTCTGCGTCCTGATCTTCAATGCAGTGGTAAAGCTCTGGAAAAAATCCGTCATTGACAAGCCGACCCTGGCAGTTTTTCTTGCTGTCTTTGCCGGATCCGCGTTCTTTAACCTGTCTCCGATCCTGTTCGTGATCCTGGCCGCTGTGGCTGGCATCCTTTTAAAGAATAAGGAGGTACAGGCAAAATGATGATTTATTTACAGCTTTTTTTTGAATTTTTCAAGGCCGGGCTTTTCGCCATCGGCGGAGGAATGGCTACGCTTCCCTTCCTCTACGATATTTCCGACAAGACCGGCTGGTTTACATACGGACAGCTTGCCGACATGGTGGCCATCTCCGAGTCCACCCCCGGCCCCATCGGCGTCAATATGGCTACCTATGTGGGCTTTACCACAGCTGGTATCTCTGGTTCTGTGATCGCCACTTTGGGACTCATCACTCCGTCCATCATCATTATCCTGATCATCGCAGGCTTTTTAAAAGCCTTCAAGGATAATAAATACGTCCAGCACGCTTTTTACGGTCTGCGTCCGGCATCCACCGGTCTCATCGCCGCCGCCGGATTTTCCGTATTCGCGCTGATCATGTTCCATAAAGACGCTTATGCGGCGTCCGGGAATATCCTGGATCTGGTGAGCATTCCCAACCTGGTCCTTCTGGCAGTGCTTTACTATTTTACCGCTGTCTGCAAAAAGACCAAGGGGCTTCATCCGGTGGTTTTCATCGCCGCATCCGCTGTCATTGGTATTATCTTCCAGTTTGGCGGCGTGTAAGCCTTCTTCCGGCTCCTGGAGCCATTCTGCTGCACGCAGGTATTCATAAAAGCCGCAGGCCTGGCCTGGAGATATCCTCTCCGCCAGAGCCTGCGGCTCTTTTTTCTTTCGCTTTTTATTTCGTATTCTGTATGGAGTTCTGCTCCTCAGTCAGGTTCAGAAGGTCTCCGATGACAGCGGCGTCCACAATGGCGATCATATTGGAGCCTTCCATCTGGAGATACCGTTTTTCACCCATAACATCCACGAAATTCCCCACATAGACCGTTAGGGACTCTGTGTTCCCGCCGTTGGAAAATTCCACATCCAGCGTCATCCTCTGATCCTCTGTAAGGCCCGCGGAGGTCAGCTCCGGCCCGGTTGCATGGAAGGAGGCGAACTCCTGGGGCTTTAAGGCCGTCATTCCAGCCGCGATCCGGGTCATGGCCTCTGTATCCGCCGTCTTATAGGAAACGGTCTTTCCATCTACGACAGTCACGGCCTTTATAAGATCTCCGGCCGAAGCCGTAAGATCCAGGCTGTCCCGGACCACCAGGCTGTCATAATCAAAGACCAGGGCATCCAGAGCCTCTGGCTTTATGGTGTATATATTTTCACTTCCCTCAATGGTCATATAATAGTTTCCGTCCGGATCTGCATCGCCAATGAAAAGATATTTTTCTCCCTTTTCTCCGTCTGTGATATAAACGGAGCGATCCGCGTCATCCAGACCGTACTGGTCCAGATCCCCTGCGTTCTCCACCTCTGATACGGCACGAAGATTTAAAAATACATCCGCCATGGCCTGGAACCGCTCCTGGTCAATGGGGATCTCCTTATCTGTGGCGTCCTGCCAGACACCGTCCTCCATCTTAAACAGCATTTCCGCCTCCGGGCTGCTGTAACAGAAGTCAATGGGCTTTTCCAGAGCCAGGACCGGGATCTCCGCTCCGGTCATATCCGCTACGAAAGACTTGTCCCGCAGTTCCTTAAATTCCGTCTGGGGAGCCTCCGAAAAAGAAGCCTTTCCTCCGGAACAGCCTGCCAACATCAGTCCCAGAGCCATCACCACGGCTCCCGATACGATCTTTTTCTGTCTCATATTTTTTTCATCCTTCCATATTTAAAATTCGATCATGCCTGACCAGTATATCACAGCTTTGTGTCATCTCTGTGAATCCTCCAGACATTGTACCCCTCCGGGGGAAATATGTGAACCCCCATTGTCTAAAGCCAATGGGCCTCCTGTTTCATCGACCTCGTGACCTGCCATCTCCACAGGCGTAAATTCGGACAATTCCTGCCCTATATTGCACGTCTCCCCTCAAAAAGAGCCCGACGCCTACTCGGCGTCAGACTCCATATCTCTCATACAAAAGCATCCAATTACCGCCAGCCCGAATCCCAGGGCTCCGCATATATACGATATGTGGGAAAACGACGGCACTGTCATTCCCAGAAGAATGATCCCCAGTCCAAGGATCTGGTATTTTACTCCTCGCATGAAAGCCCTCCTCTCCATCTATCTCAACTGTGGATTTCTTTCTGCTTAAAGTATACTACAATCCGCTGTCTGATAATATAGATATTTTCGAAATAATTTCTTACGATTCTATTGCTTCGGATCCAGCTTAAGGCCAGCCAGGGCTTTGGCAAAGGCGTTGTTCACCGGCTCCTCCGCTTCCTTCCTCTGCTGATTCATGTACCGGGCCACATCTCTTTTGGACACGCCTGCCCCCTCCTTCTTCCTCCGTTCCTGGAAGGCGGAAAGCTTCTCCTTATGGCCGCAGGAGCAGACGAAGATCTGTCCGTCGCCCTTTCCCCGCAGCTCCATCCGTTTATGGCACACGGGGCATCTGGCGTTGGAGGTCCTGGAGACCGTTTCCCGGTATCCGCACTCCCGGTCCTGGCAGACCAGCATCTCGCTGTTCTTTCCCTTTACCAGCAGCAGGTTTTTTCCGCACCTGGGACATTTTTTACTTGTCATGTTGTCATGGCGGAATTTTCCCTCTCCCCGGCGGATCTCTCCGGTCAGCTCCTCCGAATAGCTGCGGATCTCAGACATGAACGCGGTCCTGGAAAGCTCTCCCCTGGCGATCCGGGAGAGCTTCATTTCCCAGTCTGCCGTCAGCTCCGGCTTTTTTAAGTCCTCCGGCACCAGCTCCAGAAGCTGCCGGGCCTTGGAGGTCAGAAGGATGTCCTTCCCCTTCTTCTCCAGAAGGAAGCTGGAAAACAGCTTTTCGATGATATCCGCCCGGGTCGCCACAGTACCCAGGCCTCCGGTCTCCCCCAGAGTCCTTGCCATGGCCTTATCCTGGGACTCCATATACGCCACCGGATTTTCCATGGCAGAAAGCAGGGTGGCCTCGTTGAAGTGAGCCGGGGGCTTGGTTTTTCCTTCGGTCATGGCAAAGGAAATTCCCTGGAGCACGTCTCCCTCCTTAAGGTCCGGAAGGATCTGGCCTGCCGCAGAGCTTCCATCTCCTCCGGCATCCTCTGGATCCGCCTCTATGCCTCCATCCAGATTTTCATAAACAGCCTTCCATCCGGCTGTCTTTATGACGTTTCCGTGGGCCGTGAACAGCTCCTCACCGGCCCTTACGGTGATCTCCGTCTGCTCATATTCACAGGGCGGGTACAGGACTGCCAGGAAGCGGCGTACCACCAGGTCATAGATCCGCCGCTCGTCGATGGTCATATGGGTCAGATCCACAAACTGCTCTGTGGGGATGATGGCGTGATGGTCCGATACCTTCTTATCATCCACAAAGGAGGGCTTTACAGGCAGCGGCTGGTTTATGAGCCGTCCCGCCAGGACCCGGTACGGGCCCACGGAGCATGCCTTTAACCGTTCCTTTAAGGTGGGGACGATGTCCGAGCTCAGATACCTGGAGTCTGTCCTGGGGTACGTTAAGACCTTATGGTTTTCATAAAGCCTCTGCATGATGTTTAAGGTCTCCTTGGCTGAGTAATCGAACCGGCGGCTGGCCTCCCGCTGGAGCTCCGTCAGGTCGTAAAGCAGGGGCGCCATGGTCTTCTTCGGCGTTTTCTTCACCCGCTCCACCACAGCCTGCTTCCCGGAGAGCTCCTTAAGG
Organism: Alitiscatomonas sp.; assembly: GCF_037242085.1. Lineage (NCBI taxonomy): Bacteria > Bacillati > Bacillota > Clostridia > Lachnospirales > Lachnospiraceae > Alitiscatomonas > Alitiscatomonas sp. Next base: position 12,202 of record NZ_JAXXBR010000046.1, read on the forward strand.
ATATTCTCGATCCTCTCCTTCTGGAAGGAGCTTCCGCTGCCGCTCTTTTTGTCCTTCCAGGCCAGGGTGAGGCTGCCTGCCCGGCCGCGGATCCCGTAATAGGACTTTGGCACAAAGCGGCGGATCTCCTCCTCCCGGCTGGCGATCATGGCCAGAGTCGGCGTCTGGACGCGGCCGCAGGAAAGCTGGGCATTGTATTTGCATGTCAGTGCCCGGGTGGCGTTGATCCCTACCAGCCAGTCGGCCTCGGCCCGGCACATGGCGGCATCATAAAGGGGCTCATACTCCCTTCCGTCCTTCAGATGGGCAAAGCCCTCCCGGATGGCCTTATCGGTGACCGAGGAGATCCAGAGACGTTTTAAAGGCTTTCTGGCCCCGGCCTTCTTAAGGATCAGCCTGGCCACCAGCTCCCCCTCCCGGCCTGCGTCGGTGGCGATGATGATCCCGCCCACATCCTTCCTGTGGATCTGCTCCTTTACGGCGTTATACTGCTTTGCCGTCTGCCGGATCACCTCCAGTCTGAAGGTCTCAGGCATCATGGGAAGATCCTCCAGCTTCCATTCCTTATATTTTTTGTCGTAGTCCTCCGGGTCTGCCAGGGTCACCAGATGGCCCAGGCCCCAGGTGACGATATATTTTTCGCCCTCCATGGCCCCGTTTAACTGCTTCTGGCATTTTAAGACCCTGGCGATATCCCTGGCCACGGACGGCTTTTCTGCGATCACAAGTTCTTTCATTCTGCGGCTCCCTTACTCTGTCTTCTGGGAAAAGATCTGCTGGAACAGATATTTTCCGCTTTCCGTCCGGAAGATCCTCCGGAACACGTCCTCCCGTGTCTCCGGGAGGGCTCCCTCTTCAAAAAGGTTCACTAAAAAGTCAGCCTCCACCAGGAGCTGGTAATCCGTTCCGTCGATGTCCGTATACGTGTGGTGATGGCCCACCAGATAGGATACTCTTTGTATGACGGTTTCCGGCCATCCCTGGGAGGCCAGCAGCTTTTCTGCCTCCGGGGGACCTTCGATCTCCTGGTATCTTCCTGTGTTGCGGCCATATTTTTCTTCCGATCTATGGATCCCGATGTCGTGGACGATGGCCGCGGCCTCCAGGATCTCCTGATCCTCCTTCTTAAGCCGTTCCATCCGGCCCATGAGCCCAGCGTATTCATACACCTTGGTGAGATGCTGGATCCGTCTGGCATCTCCGGCGTCGTACCGGATCATGGCCAGCAGGAGACGGTCTGTTTTTCCCGGCCCATCCGCCGGACATTCCAGCTGCCGGTCGTAGGGCTCCTGCCTTACATGCTCTTCCATGACCTCCTCTGCGTCCACACAGCCCATGGATTCATAAAACCTCTGGGTCTCCACCGCCGAATGGGAGGAGATATAAAGCTTTTCCGCTCCATGGTCCCGGGCCCAGTCCTTTGCCAGTAAAAAAAGCTGCCGTCCGGCCCCATGTCCCCTGAGATCCTCAGATACATGGAGGCTGGTCATATCCCTGTACTGGCCCCGGCTTCCCATGTGTCCGCCTTCTACGGACACAAATCCTTTGAGGATCCCTGGAAGTCCCAGGGCCTCTGCCTGGAACGCCCCGTATACGGCCCCGTTTCCATCTATGGTATCCTTTAGGCACTGCACCAGAAAATCGTATTCCTCCCGGCTCCAGTCATCAATAAAAGGGGCCGGTTCGATCACCCACCGGCCCTCTCTTTTACGGTAACAGTCCTGTACCGTCTGATGTCTTATGAAGTCCTGGAACAGCTCCGGCGTCAGCTCATGCTTTTTAAGTCTCCGATACTGGATCATCCCAAAACACTCCTTTTATTTATCCCAGATATGCTTTAATAAGACGGAAGGTATTCTCCACCCCGTCCACATGGCTTCTCTCATAGCCGTGGGAGGCGAACACGCCCGGTCCGATGAGTCCGTGGCGGATATCGTTTCCGGCCTTTAAGGTAGCCTCCACATCGGAGCCGTAGTGGGGATAAATATCCACGGCAAAATCAATGCCATTTTCCTTTGCCAGACGGATCTGGGTCTTTACCACGTCATAGTTATACGGTCCGCCGCTGTCCTTAGCGCAGATGGATACCTGATGCTCTGTGCAGGAAAGTCCCTGGCCTACACAGCCCATGTCCACAGACCATGCCTCGGTCACGCCCTGGGGCACCGGAGCACAGCCGCCGTGGCCCACCTCTTCATAGATGGTAAAGTGCAGGTAGATCCGGCGCTTTGTGGCCACCTTCTCGTCCTTCAGATATCTGGCATAGCCCATGAGGATGGCGGAGGACAGCTTATCATCCAGGAAACGGCTCTTGATGTAGCCCTTTTCCGTCACACGGAACCGGGGCTCGAAGCAGACATAGTCGCCGGCCATGATCCCCAGGGCCTCGGCGTCGGCCTTCGTCTTTACATCCTCGTCCAGGATCACCTCCATCACATCCCAGGTCCTGGGTGTGGTCCCATAGCTTCCGTTCACATGGACCGACGGGTTGGCAAGCTGGCAGGTTCCCTCATAAATGCCGTTGAATTTTGTGATCACGCGGACGTTCTCCGCCTCGGCATTGTTGGCCTGCATCCCGCCGATGTTGGTAAGCTTTAAATGGCCGTCTGCCTTGATCTCATGGACCATGGCTCCCAGGGTATCGCAGTGCCCCTCCAGTAAGATGGCGTCATTCTCATCCTCCCCGCCCAGGTCTGCGATGACGCTGCCCTTTCCGGTGCGGTATGCGTGATAGCCCATTTTTCCGAATTCGTCTAACAGATACTGGGTCACGCCCTCTCCATAGCCCGAGGGGCTGTCGATATTGATGAGGTTTTCTGCCTGTTCCAGGATGTAATCCACGTATTTTTTATTGTCCATAGTACCTTCTCCTTTTTTATTTTCTATGTCCCATCATAGCATAAGATCGCTGTTTATGCAATGAAGGTCCAGCCGCTTTTTCAGCTCCGCATGCTCTGGAGCGGAAAGCTCCGGATCAGTCTTAAGGAGCTGTTCCACATCCTCGGAGACCTTCTGTAAGGTCACAGCGTCCGTATAAATATCTGCCAGCTTAAATTCCAGGTCCCCGCTCTGGCGGATCCCGAAAATATCTCCCGGCCCCCTGAGCCTCAGATCCTCAGATGCGATGAAAAAGCCGTCGTTGGATTTATTTAAGACCTCCAGCCTCTGGTTTTTTCCCTTGTCCCCGGAGGCGTTGACCATGATGCAGTAGGACTGGTCCCCGCCCCGGCCCACACGGCCCCTCAGCTGGTGAAGCTGGGCCAGGCCGAACCGCTCGGCGTTTTCGATCATCATGACCGTGGCGTTGGGAACGTTGACCCCCACCTCCACCACTGTTGTGGACACCAGGACCTGGATCTCTCCCCGGGCGAAGGCCTCCATGATCCCGTTTTTTTCCTTTCCCTTCATCCGGCCGTGGAGGTACTCCACCCGGATCCCGGGAAGATTTTCCCGCAGGACCTTTGTATAATCCAGGACGTTTTCTGCCTGGATCATCTCGCTTTCCTCCACCATGGGACAGATCACATAGGCCTGGCGGCCCTTTTCCACCTCCCCGGCGATGAACTTATACGCCCGGCCCCGGTAGCTGGTATCCACCACACAGTTTTTAATGGGAAGCCGGTTGGCTGGCACCTGGTCGATGACCGAAATGTCCAGATCCCCGTACAGGATGATGGCCAGGGTCCTGGGAATGGGCGTGGCGCTCATGACTATCATATGGGGAAAGCTGCCCTTGCTTCCAAGAAGCTCCCTCTGGGCTACGCCGAACCGGTGCTGTTCGTCAGTGATCACCAGGGCAAGCCGGTCATAGACCACCTTTTCCTGGATCAGGGCATGGGTTCCGATGATGATGTCCGCCTCGTGGGAGGCGATCTTTTCATAGGCCAGCCGCTTTTCCTTTGCCGTCATGGAGCCGGTCACCAGCACGGCGCAAAAGGGAACGTCATATTTCCGGAACATGGCCTCCACAGTCTCATAATGCTGCTTTGCCAGCACCTCTGTGGGAGCCATAAGGGCCCCCTGGAAGCCGTTTTCTGCGGCAGAGACCAGCGCCAGGACGGCGATGATGGTCTTTCCGGAGCCCACGTCTCCCTGGATCAGCCGGTTCATGACCTTTCCGCTTTTAAGATCCGCGTAAACCTGCGAAAGAGTCCGCTTCTGGGCCTCTGTGAGCGCGTAAGGAAGGGCAGCCTCCAGGCGGCGGCTTTCTGTGTCCTTTTCAAATATAAAGCTGCTCTTTAAGTCCTCCCGGCTCTCCTTAAGGCGGCGGACTGCCAGTAAGAATAAGAAAAATTCATCGTATACCAGCCGCTTTCTGGCAGCCATAAGGTCTGCCTGATCCTCGGGGAAATGGATGTGCTCGATGGCAAAATTATATTCCGCCAGCTCATTGGAAACCCTGAGCCCTGCCGGAAGATAATCCTTTTCCATGACCCGGAGGCTTAAGGCCTGCTCCATGGCCGAGGTGATGGTCTTATTGCCCAGCCCCCTGGTCTGGCCGTAGACCGGCTGCATCCGCTTTAGAAGTGTTTCATAGACCTCTGGCCGGTACATCTGGGGCTGCTCCATCACCAGGCCGTTTTTTTTCCGGCTCACCTTCCCCCGGAAGATATAGCGGCTTCCAGGCTTTAAGGTGTTTTTCAGATAGGGCATGTGGTACCACACCAGCCGCAGCTTTCCGGTCATGTCGCTGATGGATGCCGTCACCATGGATGCAGAGCCGAAATGATGGCCCGAAGCGCCGTTTTTTAAGCAGCCGTCCACAGCCATGACCATTCCGTCCTCAAGGGCTCCCATGGGCTTTGGCTCCTCAAAGGTATCGTAGCCCCTGGGATAGTAATGGAGCAGATCGTCCACAGTCCTTACGCCCACCTTTTCAAACAGCTTTGCCGTTTTTTCTCCGATGCCCTTTAAGGTCTCCACCGGCTGCATATTATCTGTATTCATATTTCCAACCCTTTAAAAAACGCCGCGTACCGGCCCGTATCCCGGGCCTCCGCGGCGCATATCCATTGGTTCTGTTCCTTTTATTCCACAGACAGCAGATAGTAGTAGATGGGCTGTCCGCCGTCGTTTAACTCCACTTCACAGTCCGGGAACTGTGCCCGCACCTGCTCTGCCAGTGTTTCCGCCTCGTCCTCCGTCACGTCCACGCCGTAGTAGATGCTGATCAGCTCCGCATCCTGGTCTGCCATGCACCGGATGGTCTCCACGGTGGTCTCTGCCACGGATTCTCCCACAGCCAGCATACCGGAATCCCCGATGCCCATGATGTTGCCCTCCCGGATCTCCATGCCGTCGATGGTGGTATTCCGGACCGCATAGGTGATCTGTCCGGTGCGGATCCGTCCCATCTCTTCCGTCATGCTCTCCATATTTTCCTCCGGAGAGGCGTCCGGCATAAAGTTGATAAGGGCTGCGATCCCCTGGGGTACGGTTTTTGAGGGGACCACCAGGATCTTCTTATCCTCCACCAGGCTCTTTGCCTGCTCTGCCGCCAGGATGATATTCTTGTTGTTGGGAAGGATATAGATCACGTCGGCATTGACCTTATCAATGGCGTTTAACATATCCTCGGTGCTGGGATTCATGGTCTGGCCGCCTTCGATCAGATAGTCGGCGCCGATGCCCTTGAAGATCTCTCCCAGTCCCTCGCCGATGGAGACCGCAATAAAGCCGTAGGGCTTTCTGGGCTCCTCTTTCTTCTTCTGTTCTTCCCGTTCAGCCGCAGCCGCCTTTTCTGCGTTCTGGATCAGCCGCTCGTGGTGCTCCTCCCGCATATTGTCGATCTTCATCCGGGAAAGGGAGCCGTAGGTCAGAGCCCTCTCGATGGCAAGGCCCGGGTTATTGGTGTGGACATGGACCTTGACCACATCCTCGTCGGAGACTACTACCACACAGTCGCCCAGGGATTCCAGGTAGCCCTTGAAGCTGTTCTCCTCTTTTTCTCCGTATTCTTTTTCTACATTAATGATAAACTCCGTACAGTAGCCGAATTTAATATCCGCAGTATCGATCTCTTCCCGTCCGGCTGTCGCAGAACTGGTGTAGCCGCCGGTCTCCACCTGGGCGTCAAAGGGGATCCCCCTTCCTAAAAGGCCGTCCAGGCCGCCCTTCATCACCTGCATAAGGCCCTGGCCGCCGGAGTCCACCACGCCTGCCTGCTTTAACACAGGAAGCATTTCCGGCGTCTGGCTTAAGACGTAATCGCCGTGCTCGATGACCTTCTCAAGGAATTCCGCGATATCGTCGGTCTCTGCCGCCAGCTCCACAGCCTTTTCCGCCATGCCCCTGGCAACGGTCAGGATCGTACCCTCTTTGGGCTTCATGACCGCCTTATAGGCTGTCTCCGCAGCTCTTGTGAAGGCGTTGGCAAGGACGGTCACTGTGATCGTATCCTCGCCGGCGATCTCCTTTGTAAAGCCTCTGAAAAGCTGGGATAAGATCACGCCGGAGTTACCGCGGGCCCCGCGCAGGGAGCCGGAAGATAACGCCTTGGCGATGGAGCCCATGGAGGGCTCTGCGATGGCAGCCACTTCCCTGGCGGCGGCCATGATGGTCATTGTCATATTTGTGCCCGTATCCCCGTCCGGAACAGGAAATACGTTTAACTCATTAATCCATTCCTTTTTCGCCTCCAGGTTCTTGGCAGCAGAAAGAACCGCTGTCTGGAACAGGGAAGCGTCTGCGGATTTAATTCCCATGGATTACTTCCTCCTTAATCTATCACTCTCACGCCTTCAACGTAAATATTGATCTTTTCCACCGGCATCCCGGTAAATTCTTCTACTTTATATTTGACATTTTCGATCAGGTTGTCAGCAACCGTGGAGATGCTGACGCCATAGGATACGATCACATGGAAATCAATACTGATTGCATTGTCGTTGACTGTGACGTTGATGCCATGGGTCAGGCTTTCCCGCTTTAAAAGCTTCACAAGACCGTCTTTCATGCTGACCGCAGCCATTCCCACGATTCCGAAGCATTCCACAGCAGTCGTTCCGGCATAAAGCGCGATCACGTCCGTATCGATCAGGATCCGGCCCATTTTATTATTAATACATCCCTTCATAGTCCTGCCTCCATTTCCATTAAAATAAACGCCGGCGCCTGGATCCCCTGTAAAAAAACGTAAATCCGTATGCGCAGTCCCGTCGTTATGCGGCTAGTATACCATAACATACTACCACTGTCCATCTCTAAGAAAAATTTTTTCATAAAAATGAAGTATTTTTTTATTTTTCTCTTGCAAATTTCTACACTTTCTGCTATCATACATGTGTTATGGATTTTTGTATAAATCCCAAGAAGTGTTAAGGAGGTGCAATCATGGCAAAATGCGCTATTTGTGAAAAAGCTGCTCACTTTGGTAATGGAGTAAGCCATTCCCATAGAAGATCCAATAAAATTTGGAAAGCTAACGTTAAGTCTGTAAAGGTGAAAGTTAATGGCGGAGCTCAGAAGATGTATGTATGTACTTCTTGCTTAAGATCCGGTCTCGTAGAGAGAGCTTAATACCTCCGAACCAGATAACGACAAAACCAAGGCATGTGAACCGGAATCCGGTCCATATGCCTTTTTTGTTTTGTTCAGAAAGCTTCCCCCCATGCCAGAAACGGGAATGTAAAAAGCGGCCCGCCGTGTCTCCACAGCTGACCGCTCCCGTTCCTTATCCGCATGCCTCTTTACGGTTCCTGATCCTCCTCGATCAGCCGCATGCCCGCCGTCTCGGTCACAGGAAGGGAAAATACAATGGCCCTGGCCTTGGTCTCCAGGCCGGCCTTTTCCATGATGCTCGTCATGATGGCGTTTTTTCCTTCCTTCCTGGTCACCATAAAGATCACCTCTTTTTCCTTTGCCAGGGAGACTCCGAAAAACTTCTCAGCCTTTTCCGCCCCGGTCCCCTTGGCATGGATCACGGTCCCGCCCGGCGCATGGGCCGCTCTGGCAGCATCCATCACAAGCTCCGTGTAGCCCTGGTTGGCGATCACCACCAAAAGCTCATACTTTGTATCCTTCAACGTGCTCTCCTCCCCTTTTACGAACCCACGGCCGTCCGTGAGAAACTCAAACTGCTTCTTTCCTCCGATGCTGCTGACGGGAACGATGAACGCGATCCCGCTTCCGGGTATATCGATCTTGATCTGGCGTTCCAGCCCGGTCTTTAACCGCTTCCACTCTTCCCCTGTGACAACAGAAAAGATCACCGCCTTCTCCGCCGCCTCCAGGCCAAAGGCATCCAGGATCTCCGAAGCCGCCGTTCCCCGGCCGTATGTAAGGAGAGTCACCGAAAGACCATACTCCCGGTAAAAATCCAGGAAACGCCGGGCCTGGTTCCGGTCACTGATGGTCGCCATCATATATAATCCGCTCATATAAACCTCATATTCTTTAAAATCCAGACTTTATCCTGCATGGACCTCCAAAGCCCTCTGTTTCCCAGTTACAGCTCGATGACCGCATTGTCATCGATGCCGTCAAAGGCCAGGACGCCAGTTCCGGCAGAAGCCTTCCTCTGCTTCCGTTCTGTGATCTTTGCATAGAGCCCCATGATCTGAATGGTGATCAGGGGCGTCATGGCAACCATGGCCACAACGCCGAAGGCGTCTGTTACGATATTTCCTCCCAACGCCGTACAGGCTCCCTGGGCCAGGGGCAGCAGGAAGGCCGCCGTCATGGGTCCCGATGCCACGCCGCCGGAGTCAAAGGCAATGGCCGTGTAGATCTTTGGAACAAAGAAGGAAATTCCAAGGGCCACCGCATAGCCCGGGATCAAAAACCAGAGAATGGAGATTCCTGTGATCACGCGGATCATAGCCAGTCCCAGGGACACGGCCACGCCCACAGAAAGCCCGGCGCCCATGGCTCCGGCCGAGATGGCCCCGTCGGTGATCTCCTCCACCTGCTTATTTAAAACGTATACGGCCGGCTCTGCCTTGACAATGAAATATCCGATGACCATGGCAATGGGCACCAGGATCCATGTAAAACGGAAACCGGTCAGAACCTGGCCCAGATAATTTCCCGCCGGCATGAAGCCCGCGTTGGCACCGGTAAGGAACAGTACCAATCCCAGGTAGGTATAAACAAAGCCCACCAGGATCTTTTTCACCTTCCGTTTCGCCAGTTTTAACAGGAATATCTGAAAAATCATGAAAAACAGGAAGATGGGGAGAAGGGCCATGGCGATCTCCTTCATATATAAAGGGAAGTTCAGAAGGAACATGAGTCCCATTTCCCTGGAATCGCCAAACTCCTGGATCACCGGCGCTGTGTAGGCGGCATTCTGGGGATTGTAGATCATGCCTAGGATCATCACGGCCAGGATCGGCCCCACCGAGCACAGGGCCACCAGGCCGAAGCTGTCGTCGGCCGCATGGCGGTCGCTTCGGATGGCCGATACGCCCACACCCAGGGCCATGATGAACGGCACGGTCATGGGACCGGTGGTAACGCCGCCGGAATCAAAGGCCACGCTTAAAAAATCCTTTGGCACAAAGGCCGCCAGGACAAATACCACGGCGTAGCAGACCACCAGGAGCGGCGGAAGGGCCATGGAAAACAGCATACGCAGGAGGGCGATCACCAGAAAGGCCCCCACACCGCAGGCCACCGACAGGATCAGCGTCATATTGGGCACCGCCGGCACCTGGCCCGCCAGAACCTGGAGATCCGGTTCTGAAATGGTGACGATAAACCCCAGAAGGAATGCCACTGCCACGATCACCGGCAGGTTCCGGCTCCTGGTCAGGCAGGTGCCAATGCGCTCGCCCATGGGCGTCATAGACATTTCCGCGCCCAGGGTAAAGAACATCATGCCCACCAGGATCAGCACCGCTCCCATGAGAAAGCACAGGAGGACGCTGGGAGAAATGGGCGCAATGGTAAAGCAGAGGAGCAGGACGATGCTGATGATGGGAAACACCGCCTGGGCCGCCTCTTTCCACTTTTCTTTTAATTTTTTTCTGATTCCAGACTGTTCACTCAACGTTTTCTTTCCTTTCTTACGGATCCGTTCCGTCTTATGAACAACAGAACAGATTATAACCCAGGATCAGAAGCGAAATGGCAATGACCACCATCACAAAGGATTTGGGGAGGATCAGTACCCAGGTCATGCCGACGCCGGTGCAGAAGATCATAAGGCCGCACAATCGTTTCATACCAGCCTCCATTGGAAAAGACGTTCTGGTACATCATATGCAGCCGGACTTCCTATTTTTCTTCTTTTGCCTCCGCTTCATAACCCGCTTTCATATCCTCCGCCTTTTCCATGGCCTCCGGGGAAATATCCTTTCCGCCCACAAAGCGGTTTACCAGATCCGGCACCATATCCAGAGCCTTTGTCATGGCGTCCTGGTGCCGGATGTTCACAAGCCGGGTCATTCCGTTCTGGATCACCAGGATGGCGCTGGGGGACATCCTGGCTCCCATGCCGCCGCCGGTATTGGCTTTGGAATTCTGGACATAGGAGCCGGCTCCCATGCCGCAGGACACGTCCATCAAGGGGATGATGACGGCATCCTCCACCTTTAACGGCTCTCCCACCACGGTCTTTGTCGTAATAAAATTATCCATACCCTTCAAAAGCACGTCCACCGTTGAAGGAAACTGATTTTCTGCCATTTCTTACTCCTTTCTCCTGCCTCTTCCCCGCAGCAGCCTGCGGAAATTTTTGTTTAAGAATACACGGCCGGCGGTCCACAGGACTGTGGCTGCGCGGATCCGCCCCCGGATATGGACCTCTCCCTCCAGGATCTTTTCCTCAAACTCCGGGATCAGCGTGAAGCTCCTGGCGTAAACGCCGTAAAAGGGACTGACTGCCGCCAGTACCTGGCCCGTATAGCTGGGATCCTCAAACCCGAACCGCAGGGTCCCCTTAAGGGTCTGTGGAAGCAGATGGCGGATCAGCCGGACGGTCTGCCGCCGTACCAGCCGGAAGGTCTTTTTATTTTCCTCATCCGTGAGAGTTCTCTTAAGCTTCCGGTATTTCATCTTTGCAGAGTGGAACCGCTCTCTCATACGCACCGCCGTGTTTTTTAACCGGTCCAGGCGGGACGGGCGTTTTTCTGCTTCCTCCATCCCGGTCTGCTGCGGCAGACGATCGGGACTCTCCTCCCCTGCTCCCAGAAGATCGGCCATATGGACCATTTCCGGCTCCTGGTCCACAGGTATGCCGGCTTCCTCTTGTCCGGCCCCCGGACCGATGACCGGATCCTCCTGGGAACCGCCGGCCCCAGACATCTCCCCCTCCGGCCCGTATGGCGGAAAGCAGTCGTCCATCCCTGCCCAGGGATCCTCATTTCCCGTATCCTCCGTCTCCGGCTCCCTTTCCCAGAGGGTCTCCTGGAACGGCTGGAGCCATAAGACCTTCACCGTCACCACCAGCTTCTCCTCCCAGGAGGCCGTGACCCGGAAGGCACGGAACAGCCAGGAAATACAGGCCTCGCCTCTGGAGATCTTATAAAAGCTTCCATCCGCCCGGTACCGCACCGGAACAAAGAGGGCCAGAAGGACACCCGCCAGGATCATCCCCAGGACTGCAAGCAGGATGATCCCCAGGATCTTCAGTATGAATAATAACACATGGAGCATTCCAGACTCCCCTACTCTTTCAGATTTCCCAGGAGAAAACCGGCAACGTCAAAGCCTCCGGTCTTCTGGTATACCTGGTTGACGATCCTGGCAGAAAGTCGGACCGCATCGTCGTGGTCGGCGGCGATCCCCAGGATCAGCATATCTTTTTCCTTATAATATGGCTGTGCCAGGGCCATGGCGGGATAAAGGTCCAGAAGGTTTTTCCCATTGGAGGGAAGGGTTAGGATCCAGTATCCTGTTTTTTTCCCTTCTCTCACTGCCTGGATGAAGGAATACCGCCGTTTCTTCGCCTCATCCCCCACATACAGCCGTTCATAAAACCGCATCCTAGCCGTAGTATTTCAGGATACAGCGCCGCAGAAGATCCAGGGCCTCCATGGCTGACTGTTCCCGTATTTCTGTTCTGGAGCCGTGGAAATGGCACTCCTCCACTGTCACATCGCCGTTCAGACAGCAGGCAATATAGACCAGGCCCACGGGCTTTTCATCGGTGCCGCCGTCTGGGCCTGCGATCCCGGTCACTGCCACAGCGGCCTCCGCATCGGCCTCCTCTGCTCCTCCGGCCGCCATTTCCCTGGCCGTGGGCTCACTTACAGCCCCGTATTTTTTCAGCGTGTTTTTCCCCACTCCCACCATTTTCCTCTTGGCCTTATTGGAGTAGGTGACAAAGCCCTGGTTAAAGACCTCTGAGGCTCCGGCCACATTGACGATCTTCGACGCGATCATACCACCGGTGCAGGATTCCACTGTGGTCACTGTCAGCTTGTTTTTCACCAGGAGACGGACCACGGCTTCCTCCATGGTCTCGTTTTCCCTGGTGGTATAGTACATATCTCCCAGGGCTTTTTTTATGGAACGGGATACGGGCCTTAAAAGCTCCTTCGCCCGTTCCTCATCGGTCTCCGCCGTTTCTGCCAGAACATGGACCTCCTTGCCCCGCCGCCTTGTGCAGACCGGGACGGCGCTTCCCTGGTTCAGGATCTCCTTTAAGGCATCTTTTACTTCCGTCTCGCTGACTCCATAGATCTTAAAGATCTGTCCACATCCCTTTTCTGTTCTGATCATTACATTTTCCCTTCTTTCAGAACATTCACGTTTTTTGTGATATAATCCACCAGAGAGATCACAGTCAGGACCAGGGCGATCCATACCACGGCCGTTGTCACCATGGACAGGGCCGGGATCCCAACGATCAGAAGGACCACTGCGATCATCTGGAAGGTGGTCTTAAACTTTCCCCAGTAGCTGGCGGCGATGACCACCCCGTTGTCAGAGGCCACCAGACGGAAGCCGCTGATGATGAATTCCCGGCTGATGATCACAATGACCATCCAGGCCGGGAGCTCCTTAAGCTCCACCAGGCAGATCAAGGCCGAGCATACCAGCAGCTTATCGGCCAGAGGGTCCATAAATTTTCCAAAGTTGGTCACCAGATTGTATTTCCTTGCGATCTTTCCGTCCAGCATATCGGTCAGGCTGGCAATGATGAAGATCGCTGCGGCCACATACCGCAGGGTCTGGTTTTCGCCGCCGTCATATAAAAGGGTCAGCACAAAGAACGGGATCATGATCACCCGCAGGATCGTCAGTTTATTCGGTAAATTCATCTTCAACCTCCCCAATCAGATCGTATTCCAGAGCGCCTGTGACCCGGACCCGTACAAAGTCCCCGGACATCAGGGAAAGCCCTGTGTTCACAAAGATCAGCCCGTCCACGCCTGGGCTGTCCATATAGGTGCGGCCCACATAGGCGTTTTCGTCGGCCACCTTTCCCTCGATCATCACTTCCAGAACGCTTCCTTTCATGGACTCGGACTTTTCAAAAGCAATGTCCTGCTGAAGCTCCATGATCTCCGCCCTCCGCTCCTCCTTCACCTCATCGGGTACCTGGTCCTTAAAGGAATAGGCTGGGGTATCCTCCTCCGGAGAGTAAGCGAAGACGCCCAGGCGGTCAAACTCCATATCGTCCACAAACTCCATGAGGATCTCATGGTCCTCCTCCGTCTCCCCCGGGAAGCCGGAAATAAAGGTGGTTCGCAGAGCGATATCCGGGATCTCCCGGCGGAGCTTTGCCACCAGCTCCCGGATCTCCTTATTGCTGGTCCGCCGTCCCATGCGCTTAAGAATGGCGTCACTGGCGTGCTGGATAGGAATATCCAGATAGTGGCAGACCTTCTCTTCATTCTTTATGGTCTCGATCAGCTCGTCGGTGATCTCCTCGGGATAACAGTACTGGAGACGGATCCACTGGATCCCCGGAATCGAAGAAAGCCGTCTTAAAAGTTCTGGAAGCTTCTTCTCCCCATACAGATCCTTTCCGTAAAGGGTCGTCTCCTGGGCCACCAGGATCAGCTCCTTTACCCCCTGGTCCGCCAGCTCCCTGGCCTCCTTTTCCAGCTGCTCCATGGGAACGCTCCTGTATCTTCCCCTTAAATAAGGAATGATGCAGTAGGTGCACCGCTTATCGCAGCCCTCAGCGATCTTTAAAAATGCGTAGTGGCCGCCGGTGGTCACCAGCCGCTTCGTTTCCTTGCCCACCGGTGCGTCGATGTCCTTAAATACCAGTGTTTTTTCACCCTTTAAAGCCTCTCTTATGGCTCCGGCGATCTCCTCATAGGATGTGGTGCCTAAAACGGCATCCACCTCCGGGATCTCCTCGGTAATCTCGTTTTTATACCGCTCCGCCAGGCATCCGGTGACGATCAGGGCCTTCAGACGGCCGCTCTTTTTAAGCTCTGCCATCTCCAGGATGGTGTTGACGCTCTCTTCCTTGGCGTCCCCGATGAAGCAGCAGGTGTTGACGACGATCACATCGGCATCCGATTCATCGTCCACAAAGCTGTATCCCTCTCCGCCCAGGATCCCGAGCATTTTTTCCGTATCCACCAGGTTTTTATCACAGCCCAGTGATATGAAAAGCAGATTCATTCCAGTTTTTCCTTTCTTTTGAAAAAAAGGGGAAGCCAGCAGTAAATCCCTAGAGCTGTTCTCCCCCCTTTGTTCCTCTTATTCTTCCTTTTCAGCCTCTTCTGCGGCGTCTTTGGCACCGCACTCTGCTTCATCGTTCTCTGTCAGAGAAGCCTCCTCCGGCAGCTCCTCCTCTTCGGGAAGGATCGTCACCTTCTGCTCGTATAATTCCTGTACGGCTGTGGAAAGCGGCTTCTTTCTCGCTGCTCCGGCCACTAAGGGATCGGCTCCGGCGATCAGCTGTCTGGCGCGCTTGGCTGCCGCGATCACGATGGAATAACGGCTCTGGACCACCGGCTGCTCACCCGGCTCCACGCCGCTGTTTACTGCCTCGATCAGGTCTGTATAAGATGGATGTAACATAAAAGGTCTCCTTTCGCATTCTGCGTTCTTTAACAGCCGCCTTTTCCTCCGGCAGCTGCTCCCTGCTTCTATATATTACCGGCTGAGGCCCGGATCCGCCATGGATCAGAGGCTTTCCGCCAGTTCATGCAGCTCTGTTTTTATCCGGTCCATCAGCGTTCTGCTGTTTCCGGCCTTTAAGTGCTGGGACTGGATCAGATGGTGGAGCTCCTCCACGCACTGGTCCACGGTGTCGTTCACCAGGATGTAATCATAGGACTCCATTTCCTCGGATTCCTCCAGAGCCCGTTTTAAACGGCTGGCGATCACTTCCTCCGTCTCTGTTCCGCGGCTCACCAGCCTCCGCTTCAGCTCTGCGGCTGTGGGCGGCACCACGAAGATCAGGATGGCGTCCGGGTACTGCCTTTTCACATTCAGCGCACCCTGGATCTCGATCTCAAGGATCACGTCCTTCCCCTCGGCCATTTTGGATTCCACATAGGATCTGGGAGTCCCGTAATAATGGTTCACATACCGGGCGTGCTCGATGAGGCGGTCGTTCTGGATCAGCTCCTCAAACTGCCCGTCGGTCATAAAGAAATATTCCCGTCCGTCCTGCTCTCCGGGACGGGGCGCTCTCGTGGTGGCAGAAATGGAAAGCGCATAATTATCGTATTTCTCCAACAACGCCTTCATGACCGTTCCCTTGCCTGCCCCGGAAAAGCCCGAGACAACGGCCAGCATCCCTTGTCGTTTCATAGTCATCACTCCAGTATTATTCAATGTTCTGAATCTGCTCTCTTACTTTTTCGATCTCTGTCTTTAAAAGGATTCCCTGGTCCGAGATCTCCAGGTCATTGGATTTGGACAGAATCGTATTGGATTCCCGGTTCATCTCCTGGGCAATGAAATCCAGCTTCCTTCCCACACTGCCGCCGGCCAGAAGCTCCTTCTTCATTCCCTCGATATGGCTCCTTAAGCGGACCGTCTCCTCGTCCACACAGATCTTATCTGCAAAGACCGTCACCTCTGTGAGGATCCTGGACTCGTCGATGGTGGAGTTCTGGAGAAGCTCCCGTACCTTGTCTCCCAGCCGCTGCCGGTATTCCTCCAGGATCTTCGGGGAACGCTCCTCGATAAAGTCCACCATAGACAGCATATGGTCCAGCTTTCCGATCAGGTCGTTCTTCAGGTTCTCTCCCTCTCTGAGCCTTGTCTCCACAAAGTTTTCAGCGGCTCCCTTCAGGACCTCCTGAAGCATGGCCCACATGTGCTCCTCATCCTCCGGCACCTGCTCCATGGTAAGGACCTCCGGGCACCGGGAGAGCATGGAAACGGTCACATCGTCCTCCAGACCGAACTGCTCTGCCATCTTTTCAAAGTTTTTCATATATTCGGCGGCCAGTGTGCTGTTATATTTTAAGGAAACCTGGTCCTCCGTATAATCCTCGTAGGTAATAAACACATCGACCTTGCCCCTCTGGATATAATCCTTTAAGAGGGTCCGCATCGCCGCCTCGAAATAGTTGAATTTCTTGGGCATTTTGATGCTCAGGTCCAGATAGCGGTGGTTCACTGCCTTGATCTCAACAGATATCTTACATTCATCCGTCACAGCCTCGCACCGGCCGAAACCGGTCATGCTTTTTATCATTTTCAACCATGCCTCGCTTTCACATAGATAAAATTATTATAAGGCAAATGGAAAAGGTAGTCAACCAGTTTTGCCCATGAGATACCGCTTCCTATATTTTAACTGCACATAGGTCATGACCTGCTTCCAGCAAACCGGATTGGAAAGGCCGCCGAAGGCTCCCACCACCGGAAGGCCCTGGATAAATTTGGCGGCTAGCATGTCTATGGCAAAGGCGTTTCCCACCGCCTGGATCTGTGCCTCCAGATCCTCTCCGGATACGGTCAGTTCTTTCTTCTGGACCAGCGTATAGATCAGCCTGTCCACCCGTGCGTTGTTCTCGGCCCACTGCTCCCCCCGGCTGACAGAAGCCTCCAGGAGACATAAGATAAAAAACCGTTCCTCCGGCGTATCATAGGAAAAGCCAAAATACAGCGCCGTCTCATAAACGCCCCTTAAAAGCATAGCCGTAAATATGGCGATGTCCGGCAGGCCCACGCCTAAAAGCCCCAGCCCCAGGCCCTCCGCCGCGCTGACAGCCTGGTTTTTCAGATTCCTTCTGGCAGCCTCGGTCCGGAGCTTTTTGTACTCCTTCCGGCTTTCCTTTAAATCCAGGGAAAAATCCCGGACCTTAAAATCCTTTTCCAGTTCGTCCCTCCGGTAGGTCTTTTCGATCAGAAGATTCCCCTTTTCAAAAATCGTCCGGAAGGCCATGCAGAACGCCTTCTGAAGGTTTTCCGACATCTTTGGAGGGATCCTGGCCGTCAGCGCCTCCTTCCAGCCGGGCTCTGTATGGGATAAAGCCCTTTGCTCCAGCCGTTTCTCTTCCTTTTCGATCTTCTCCAGCTCCAGGGTCACTGGAGATTTTTTTATGAATTTCATGTTCCCTTCCACCTCCTGCTGCTGTTTTCTACGGATTATAGCAGAAACAGAAGAAAATTAAAACAGGTGTAAGAAAAATGTCAGACTTTTCTTTCTCCCTTCTGGTATAATTATAATATAAAATATCAGAGGCAAAACAGGCATGTGACCCGCCTTTCTCCAAAAACAAAGGGAGCACAGGCATGGACAAAAACTGAAAAGGAGGGGCCTATGAAGTTTAAAAACCGTATCTTCCATATCATGACCATTTCTCTCCTCATACTGTCGGCGGTCCTTCTTTCCGCCTGTGGGAAACAGGAGACGGCAGGATCCATGAAACTCACAAAAGCCGAGCTTTCCGACAAGGAAAAGGCGCTGGCAGACCTGCTGGCTCCCGTAGGTTCGTCCCGTTTATTTGACTTCACCGTGGATGAGACCATCCGGCAGGTTACGGTCACCACATATGAACTGAAAAATGGACAATGGGACCGCTTCACATCCAACAGCACTCCCCTGTCCGGCAGCCAGGGGCTTTTGTTTCTCGGATTTGAAAATATCCCCGATGGGATCCGGACCGGCATACAGATCGATGAAAAAAACAGCGTGAGCCAATGGGAGCCGTTTGAAAGCGCCGAAGAGTCCTCCGCCCCGTCCGCATGTGTTACCAGACAGCTGGAACAGCCTGCGGATATTATCCCGGAAAAAGAGATTCCTGTGATCCTCCAGATCCTGGATTCCGGAGGCACCATAGAGACCCTGGACCTGGACTTTTTCCACGACCCGTCCAGGGCAGAAGGCTATGGATATGACCGGGTCTTTTGTATTACCGTTTCTTTTAGCCAGACGCCTCTAAGATAAACAGGAGGTGGAACTCTATGAAAGGAAGAAATGACCGATTTACGATCTCAATATACCTGCTGCCGCTTTTCCTGGCTGTTTTTCTCACCGCCTGCGAGGTCAGGGACTCTTATATGAACGCTGAGGTGATTTCCGCAGATGAAACGTCCATCACGGTCCGGTCCATAAAGGCCGGGGACTCCCATGCCCCCAAGGGCGTGCTGGAGGCAGAGACCCTGCTCCTTGACCTGACCGGCTATGACAGCGTATCCATCCCCGAAGGTCTGGCTCCCGGCGATGGGATCCGTGTCC
>NZ_JAXXBR010000076.1:0-30665 GCF_037242085.1 Alitiscatomonas sp.
ATCATAAGGAAAAAATGAAGTGGGTAAGTTGCCAACGATTACTTGACACAAACGAGAAAGGAATCCACAGTGGAATTTCTCCTTTTGTTATGGTATGATAAAGGGAATCATAAAAGGATGGAGGTCCGCCATGAATGAGAAACATATGCAGTACGTATTGACAGTTCTGAAGGAAGGGAGCTTTACGGGAGCGGCGAAAAGGCTGTATGTGTCCCAGCCCTCCTTAAGCCAGATCATAAAGGCCGCCGAGGCCAACCTGGGAGCGCCGATCTTCAACCGGAACACGGACCCCATCACCCTGACCCCCGCCGGAGCCCTTTACGTGAAGGCGGCCAAGCAGATCAGCACCATCTCCACCAACCTGGCCAAGCAGGTCGAGGAGCTGAGCAATGAGGAATTTGGAAAGATCCGCCTGGGGATCTCGGTCCAGAGGGGCATGGAGCTGCTCCCCTACCTCTATCCCCGGTTCAAAAGCCGCTTCCCCCACGTGGAGCTGGAGCTTCACGAACAAGGCTCAGCCACCATGGAGGAAAGCGTCCTGGAGGGCTCTGTGGGCATCGCTCTTCTGACCACCTTTCCAAAGTACGACGAATTGGTCTACGATCTGATCCAGAAGGAAAATATGGTGCTGCTGGTCAATAAAGCCTGCGCCCTGGCGGAACGGATCCGGCCGGGAACTCCCATCGACATCCGGGAGGCGGCGGATGAGGTATTCATATGCAGCCGTCAGGGCCATTCGGCCCGGACCATTCTGGATGCCCTCTGTGCCGCCAGGAATATGAAGCCGGAGATCGGCCTGGAGACCATCAGCATTGAGGTGGGAAAGTACGTGGTTGCCACCAGTCCCGTGGTCATGGCCTGTCCCGACGCCTACGCGGATACGGAAAATTCCCTCCAGTCCCCCTATTATACCTACCCCATCCTGGGAGTGGAAAATCCCCGGCATTTTTTTGCCTGCTACCGGAAGGACCTGTATCTCACAAAATATATGCGGTATCTTCTGGAGCTGCTCCACGAGGTCCGGAACCTCCCCGCCGGCCGTCACGGCCAGACGCCGGGAGCAGAGGCCCAGTCCCTCATAGGGATCCCCACAGAGCTGCCCCAGATGCTAAACGCCAGGGAGCAGCGGGCGGCCCTCCAGAACAGTCTCCTTGTCTCCTGCCGCTGTCCCCTGGTCTCCTTTACCTTAAATATCCCCGGACCTGTGAAGGTCCTGCCCCTGGTCCCCGAGGCCTTTGACGCCGGGATCTCCAAGATCGAAGATGCCCTGGCGGATCAGGGACTTCCTGTGGTCCGCAGGGAGCAGGTGATCCAGGCCACGGGACTGGAGGCCATGTGGGCCGTGGAGACGGCCGGTGCGGTACGGCTGAAAACGCTCATGGCGGCCATTGAGGACGGCGGCGGCCTGGGACGGCTGTTTGACATCGACGTTCTGGACGCCGGAGGAAAAAAGCTGTCCCGGGAGGATCTGGGACTGCCTCCAAGGAAATGCCTCCTCTGTGAACAGCCGGCCCACGCCTGTGCCAGGAGCCGTACCCATACGGTCATGGAACTGACGGAACAGATCGAATCTATATTAAGAAAGGAATTTTCACACCATGGCATTTGACGGAATCACCATTGCAAATCTGGTATATGATCTGAACCAGAAGATCGTCTCCGGCCGGATCGCAAAGATCGCCCAGCCGGAAAAGGACGAGCTTCTGCTGACCATAAAGGGGAACCGGGAGAATTTCCGGCTACTCATCTCAGCCAACGCCAGCCTCCCTCTCCTCTACTTCACTGAAACCAATAAGCCCAGCCCCATGACGGCCCCCAATTTCTGTATGCTCTTACGCAAGCACATCGCCAACGGGCGGATCCTTTCCGTGACCCAGCCAGGCTTTGAGCGCATCGTCCGCTTTGAGATCGAACATCTGGATGAAATGGGGGATCTGCGGCGGAAGTATCTGATTGTGGAGCTCATGGGAAAGCACAGCAATATCATCTTCTGCGATGAAAACGACATGATCCTGGACAGCATCAAGCATATCTCTGCCCAGGTAAGCTCGGTCCGGGAGGTGCTGCCGGGACGCACCTATTTCATCCCCCACTCCGGGGAAAAGAAAAACCCCCTGGAGATCACGGAGGAGGAATTTATCCCTCTGATCCAGGGAACGCCCCAGCCCCTGTCCAAGGCCCTCTATATGGATCTTACAGGCTTAAGCCCCGTGGCGGCGGCGGAGATCTGCCATCTGGCCTCCCTGGACGGGGACGTTTCCGCCAAGGAATTTTCCGAAGGTGAGCTGACCCACCTGTACCATGCCCTCAACTGGATCATGGACGATGTGAGGAACGGGAATTTTTCGCCCAGCATCATTTATAAGGGTGAAAAGCCCATGGAATTTTCTTCCATCCCTCTGACTATGATGGACGGCGGCCAGTACCAGAAAACGGCCTTTGATTCCGTAAGCCAGGTGCTGGAACGGTATTACGCCGAGAAAAACGCCGTATCCAGGATCCACCAGAAATCCACGGATCTGAGAAAGATCATCTCCAACGCCTTAGAGCGCAGCTACCGGAAGCTGGATCTTCAGACGAAGCAGTTAAAGGATACGGAAAAGCGGGAAAAATTCCGGATCTACGGCGAGCTTTTGAATACCTATGGCTACGGCCTGGCCGGAGGCGAGAAAAGTTTTAAATGTTTAAATTATTACGATAATACAGAGATCACCATTCCCCTGGATCCCACCCTGACAGCCCGGGAAAACGCCCAGAAATTTTTTGATAAGTACAACAAGCAGAAACGGACCTTCGAGGCCGTAACGGAGCAGCTTTCCCAGACCCGGGCGGAGATCGACCACCTGGAGTCCATCAGCACCTCCATGGACATTGCCCGGCTGGAGGAGGACCTGGTGCAGATCAAGGAGGAGCTGACGGAATACGGCTACATCCGGCGGCACTATTCCGGCGGCAAAAAGGTGAAGATCACCAGCCGCCCCTACCACTACCTGTCCTCAGACGGCTTCCACATCTATGTGGGAAAGAACAACTACCAGAACGAGGAGCTGACCTTTAAGACGGCAAACGGCGGCGACTGGTGGTTCCACGCCAAGGGAATGCCAGGCTCCCATGTGATCGTAAAAACAGAGGGAAAGGAGCTGCCGGACCGGGTGTTCGAGGAGGCCGGAGCCCTGGCGGCCTACTATTCCAGAGGCCGGGAAAACGATAAGGTGGAGATCGACTACATCCAGAGAAAAAATCTGAAAAAAGTCCCCGGCGCGGCTCCGGGCTTCGTGGTATACCATACCAACTATTCCCTTCTGGCCACGCCGGGGATCCCGGTGCGCGAGGTGAAATAAACCGTCTCCTCTATTCTACTTTGATGGCGTTGGGGTAGATCCGGACCAGACGATCATCGCCAAAGCGCTCGTCCATCACCTGCTGCCAGTAGGCCTCTGCCGCCACGCCCCGGCTCCTCTCATCGCTTCTCCACAGGGCCATAAAGGAAACGGCCATGTTGACGGTCATGAAAACGATTAGGAGCCAGACCAGAGGCTTCCCGGCCTTTGCCGGGATCCTCTCGATCCATCTGGAAAATACGGGATACAGCCCCTTAAACCACACCACAGCTGCAATGCCCCAGAAAAAGCAGTACAGGAGGTTGATCCGGCCTCCCAGGTTAAAGGGGATCTTACTGTAATCCCAGAATACCGTTCCGAACATCATTTCTGTAAACACACTGCACAGATACTCGTAAGCGCCTCCCAGGACCGTACCCATGAGGAACAGGAACCGGTCGGAGCTGTCCTTGTACCGGTAGAGGAGCACCGTCACCAGGGCGATGGCCAGGCCCCAGACGATGCTGAAGGGTCCCCAGACCAGACTGCTGCGGCTCATCCAGACGCCGGCCGTGATCCGGCAGAATACGGTCTCCGTCAGATCTCCCAGGACACAGCCGATGACGAACAGAAGAAAGATCTTATAAAAGCTGCACCCGGCGGCAAAGCCTTCTGCACTGGCTGTTTTAAGCTCCTTCTCCTCTCCAGCTGTCCGCTCCCTGGGATACGCCCGCTCCAGACGCCGGTTCACCAGAGAGGACAGCCGAAGCTCCAGCCTTACGCTTAAGGACGCGAACAGAGAATCCACTGACTGCCACTGTTCGATCCTTCGGGTCTTTCCCGTAAGGATCAGCACCGTAGCCAGCATATCCGCCGCCAGGGCCAGCAAAAGAATCCATAAAAGGATCTTTCCAAGGCTTCCGGGCAGCAGGGCGAACAGCCGCGTCAGCAGGGGATTCCCCCATCTGAACGCCAGAACGCCCAGAACGCCCCAGACTGCGGAGGCAGGAACACAGATATATCCGTCCAGGTTCCACGGGAGTCCGGAATAGTCCCACCATTTTTCGTGGTACAGCCACTCCAGCACATGACCGGCGATCCACTGGGTCAGGGTCGCCAGGATCACGATCCCCGCAAAAAGCCAGAAGCCAGAAAGCTCACGGCAGGAAAGGGTCATGGCCGCTGCCGCCGCGCCATAGGTCACGCATAAGGGGCCGTTTACCAGTCCCCGGTTCACAAAGGTTCTTTTTTTCACTGCCGCTGCCACAGTTTCCAGGATCCATCCTGCGAAGGAATATGCGAAGAACAGCCACAGCAGCTCATAAAATGTATACGTCATACGCACACCTCCCTGACAGAGATTGTACCAGATTTTTCCCCTCCTATTTATAAAACTTTCATGAACTCTTTTCATTCCTCCCGTTTCTGACGGCTATCCGACGCCAGGGCCGTTTTCTGCTCCTTGCGCCCCTTTCTCCTTCCATGTATAATGATCACAAGATTCCTGCTCCATAGAAACATGTCAACATTCCCATCGGAAAAGTGAGGTTGTTATGAATCCAATCTTTTTAAACAGTCCCTCCGGCCAGATCCATATGAAGCCCATGGACGAGATCTTCTGGCTGGACTGGAGCTTTCTGGAAAAGAACCGGGACCACTTTTCCTATACAAAGCATATGATCGCGTTCCGAAAGGCCCACGACGTGATCCGGAAGCCCTCCGGCGTCTGCTCCCTGGGCCTTCCGAATATAAAGGTGATCCCTCCCGACGGCTCCACCCATGTGCTGGCAGTGCTGTATTCCGGCAGGAACCGGACGGATACGGCAGACGATCTGGTCTGTCTGGCAGTGAACGTATACTGGGAGCCCCAGGCTTTTCTCCTTCCCATGGTATCTAAATCTCTGAAATGGAAGGTGGAGGCCGATACAGCAGGAACGTATCTCAAAGGCCATATGCCGTCCTCCCATGAGCCGCCCTGTCTCATCTCTTCTCCACAGATCACCCTGGAGTCCCGGTCCGTTCTGGTATTCACGGCAGCCCCGGCTTAAGCCGGGACCCGTCCGCCTACTCCAGGTTCAGATGATGCTTCAGAAGATACTCCGTTCCCAGGGCCTCAGTCAGGATCTGGAATACCTGCCAGAGCAGGAATGCACAGCCGGTCACATGGATCGCCGCCGTCATATCCATCCTCTCCAGCACCGGCTCCCACAGCGGATACGTCTGGAGCAGCGCCGTCATTATAATAGAAAAGACAGAGCTGATGCCCACATAGGCCAGCACAGAGAAGGCCACTCTGTGGTTTCCCGCCAGCTGGCCCAGGGCCATGGCCAGGTAAAAATGGTACACCGTGGCAAACCAGGCTGCGATCATGGCCAGGAGACCCTCCAGAAAGAACAGGATCACATGGACCGTCATCCCGGCATCCTCCTTAAAGCCGGCCCCGATGAGCTTAAAGCATTCCGCCAGGAATCCAGGCACTGCCTTAAGGAAGGTCAGCTCACCCGCCAGGATCCCGATGGAAAAAATCCCTACTATCAGGGAGATATGGATCATCAGCACTGCGGCCAGAGCCTTGGCCAGGACGATCTTCCAGGACTCCACCGGCAGGGTGAACATCAGATATCCCTCCTCCTTTAAAAGCCCCTTATAAAACCGCTGGATCACCGGAAGCACGGTCATCACTCCCAGGGCCGCCAGCACGGCGGCGTACAAGGCGCCGGTAAACCAGGGGATCAGCTCCAGGAACGGAGAATCCAGGAGCTCTGTCCGTCCGGCTTCCGGAACGATCACATGAAACATCAGCGCATTGAGGACCGTGACCGCCAGCACCGCCCCGTACACAGGGAACAGGCTGCGCATCATGGCCGTCCATTCATATTTAAAAAGCTTCCGGAACATCTTATCTCTCTCCTTCCCTTCCATGGGTATCCCAGTCCATTGCTCCCATGGGCACTGCAAAGATCTCTCTGAACATGGTGTCCACGGATTTTTTCTCCTGCTCCCGGATACGGTCCACCGGATCCTGGCGCACCACCTGCCCTTCCTTTAAAAAGATCACCTCGTCCAGGACCTTCTCGATATCGGCGATCAGATGGGTGGACAGGATCACCGACGCATCCTCAGAATAATTGGTAAGAATGGTCCTCAGGATAAAATCCCTGGCCGCCGGATCCACGCCGCCGATGGGCTCGTCTAAAAGATACAGCTTCGCCTTCCGGCTCATGACCAGGGCCAGCTGGACCTTTTCCTTTGTTCCCTTGGACAGGCTCTTCATCCGCTCTGAGCCAGAGATCTCCAGGCGCTCCAGCATATCCTCCGCCGTCTCCAGGCGGAAATCCGTGTAAAAATCCCGAAACATACGGACCATATCGGAGACCCGCATCCAGTCGGCAAAGTACATCCGGTCCGGCAGATAAGATACGATGGATTTTGTATACACTCCCGGCTCCTGCCCGTCGATCCGTATAGAGCCTCCCTCGGGCCTCAAAAGCCCGTTGGCCAGCTTAATAAGAGTGGTCTTTCCGGAGCCGTTGGGGCCCAGAAGACCAACGATCTTCCCGCTTTCCACCGAAAGATCCACCTGTTTTAAGGCCTCGCGTTTTCCAAAACGCTTTGTGAGGCCGCTGCATTCCAGCAAAACGCCCATTACGCCTCTCCCTCCTTTAATGCATCCTCCAGCACGGCCCGGATCTCATCTCCGGTGTATCCCAGATCCCGCATTTTTTCCAGGAACCATGCCACCTGCTCCTTTACAAGTCCTGTCCGCAGGGCTTTGATCGTCTCCATATCGTTTGTCACACACCTTCCCGCTGTTCTGTTGGCCACAGCCAGCCCCCGGCTCTCCAGGTCTGCCATGGCCCTCTGCATAGTATTGGGGTTCACCCCCGCCTCTGCCGCCAGCTCCCGCACTGAGGGGAGCCGCTCTCCCGGCCCGTACACCCCGGCAGCGATCTGCGACGCCACCAGGTCCGACAGCTGGGACCATATGGGCCTGTCGTCTGTCAGCTTCCATTCCATTTCCTCACTCCTTATCTTCTTTTCTGGCTGCTGTCTTTTTGTATTATTGTATTGTTGTATTATTTACTTAATACAGTTATACAAGAAAAGATCCTGCATGTCAAGAGGTTTTTTCATTCCTCCCGGATACAGGATCCTGTCTGTTCTTTCTGGAACCTTTATGAATTTTTCATGACCACGCTCTCCACCACGTCGGCGGCATGCTCGCAGGCATCGGCGCATTTTTCCAGATAGCTGTAGATCTCCCTCCATGCGATGACGGCCAGCACGTCCTTTTCCTCTGAATGAAGGCTGTGCATGCTGGCGATATACAGCCGGTCTGCCTCCTCCTCCAGGGAATTGATCTGGATGATCCGGTCCTTTAACTCTTTAGAACGGCGGAAGTTGGCGAACTCCCGCATGAGGCCGCAGACCTCCTCGCAGCACTGGATCACCAGCTCCAGCATCTTTAAGGCTTCCGGCCGGATGGCCTTTACATTGTTGATATAAATACGGATGAACACCTCCTCGATCTTATCGGTGAGATCGTCGATCTGCTCGCTTAAGGCCGCGATGTCCTCCCGCTCGATGGGAGTGATAAAGGCTTTGGTGAGCCGGTCGCTGAGCTCATGCTTTTTCATGTCGGCCTCATGCTCGATCTTATGAAGCTCGTCCAGCCGCATCCTGGTGTCCTCCGGCTTAAAATCGGACAGGATCTCCTTTAAAAGATGGGCGGCCTGACAGGAATATCCGGCGCATTCAATAAAGTTCTGAAAATAAAAATCGTCCTGTTTTTTCGACATATGCTTTCTCCTTTAAAAGATGTACATGAATATTTTTGCCATAATAAAGCTGATGAGGCCGCAGCCAGGGAAGGTGAAGATCCAGGTGAGCACCATATCCTTTACGACGCCAAAGTTGATGGCCGAGATCCGCTTCACCGCTCCCACGCCCATGATGGCGCTGGTCTTTGTGTGGGTGGTGGACACCGGGATCCCGAACAGGCTGGAATAAAGAAGGCAGAGGGCGCCGGATACGTCGGCGGCAAAGCCCTGGTACCGCTCCAGCTTTACCATGTCCATGCCCACGGATTTAATGATCTTTTCTCCGCCCACGCTGGTTCCCAGGGCCATGACCACGCTGCATAAGAGCATGAGCCACACCGGGATCTCCATGCCGCTTACGGAATTCTGGCCATGGGCAAAGGCGGCCCCTAAAAACAGGACGCCGATGAATTTCTGGCCGTCCTGGGCCCCGTGCATGAAGCTCATGGCCGCGGCTCCGGCGATCTGGGCAAAGCCGAAGAACCGGTTGGTCCTGCGCCGGTCCATGTCCCGGCAGATGAAGGAGATGATCTTACATACCACCCAGCCGGTGCCGAAGCCCAGCACCAGGCTCAGCACAAGGCCGTAAAGGACCTTGACCCACTCGGCCCCGTTGATGCCGCCGGTGCCGTGCTGGATGGCGATGGCCGCTCCCGAAAGACCGGCGATGAGGCTGTGGCTCTCGCTGGTGGGGATCCCGAAAATGGACGCCCCCACGCTGTATACGACAATGGAGAGCAGGGCCGCGCAGAGGGCGACCAGCGCGTTCTGGGTGCTGTCTCCGAAGTCCACCATATTGCTGATGGTGGAGGCCACGGAGCTGTTGATCTGGGTCATGATGAACACGCCCAGGAAATTAAAGAAGGCGCTCATGATGATGGCGTTTCTGGCGCTTAGGCACCGGGTGGTCACGCAGGTGGCGATGGCGTTGGGCGCATCGGTCCACCCGTTTACGAAGATCACCCCCAGGGTGAACAGGGTCGTTACAAGAAGCGCCGGGTTTTCCAGAAGCTCTCCCAGAAAACCAGTAAATGACAGATCCATACCGTTTATTCCTTTCCTGTTTTATCCTGGGAAACGGCAGGGCCGTCCCCCGGCGTCCCGGGATCCGCAGGGAGTTTTTCCGCCACGGCCCAGTCCACCATATGGTTTTTTACATTTTTTATCTGTATTTTCAATCCGGGGACCTGGACCTCAAAATGCTCACCATCGGCCGGGATCCGATCGATCAGTCCCCAGACATACCCATTGAAGGTATCGTAATCCTCCCGGGGAAGGACGATCTTAAGGGCGTCCTCCACCTCGTCCAGGGGAGCCGAGCCCTGGATCCGCCAGCAGTTTTCTGAGATCTGCCGGATCTCCTCAGGCCGTTGCTCTTCGTCCTCCGTTTCCAGGTCGCCCACCAGCTCCTCCACCAGGTCGTGAAGGGTCACGATGCCGGTGACGCTGCCGTATTCGTCCAGAAGCACGGCGAAATACTTCCGCTCCTTTTTCATGGCAGAGAGCAGGGAATGGGCCCGCATGGTCTCCGGCACCAGAAACGGCCGGTCCACGGCGTGCTCCATTAAGGACTCTCTGGAGCGGTCCTTCAGGCGGAAATAATCCCTGGTGTCCAGGATCCCGATGACATTGTCCCGGTTCTCCCGGCATACAGGGAAGTATGTAAACCGGGATTCCAGGATGGTCTGGTCCCAGACCGCATCCTCGTCCTCCATATGGAGGAACACCACGTCCTTTCTGTGGGTCCCGGCCTGCTCTGCCGGAGTATCGTCAAACTC
Source organism: Alitiscatomonas sp. (assembly GCF_037242085.1). Classification (NCBI taxonomy): domain Bacteria; kingdom Bacillati; phylum Bacillota; class Clostridia; order Lachnospirales; family Lachnospiraceae; genus Alitiscatomonas; species Alitiscatomonas sp. The sequence continues at coordinate 9,919 of NZ_JAXXBR010000076.1, forward strand.
GAACACGTTCTGGATCATCTGGCTTTCCTCCGGCCGGATGGTCCCCTGCTCCCGGCCCTCGGCCAACATCATGCGGATCTCCTCCTCGGTCACCACCTCGTCCTCTTCCTCCGGATCGACGCCCAGGAGCCTTAAGATCTGGTTGGTGGAAAAGGTTAAGAGCCACACCACCGGCTTGCAGAGTTTCCAGACGCCGAACAGCATGCCGGACATGCCCAGGGCCATGGAATCCGGCTTTTTCATGGCGATCCGCTTGGGCACCAGCTCGCCGAACACAAGGCTGAAATAGGTCAGCGCCAGGGTGATGAGTACCACGGATACCGAATGAAGGACGTTTTCCGGCACCGGAACGCCAAGGCCCATGAGAAGGGCCACCAGGGGACCTGCAAAGTTTTCTGCTGCAAAGGCGCCGCCCATGAGTCCCGCCAGGGTGATGGCCACCTGGATCGTGGCCAGGAACCGGGCCGGCTGTTCCGTCAGGGCCGTGAGCTTCTTTGCCCGCTTATCTCCGTCGTGGGTCATGCGCTTTAATTTCGCGTCGTTCATGGAGATCACAGCGATCTCCGCACTGGCAAACACTGCGTTTCCAAAAATTAAAAGAATCTGTAATAGGATTGCTCCGATCATGGTTTTATGTAATTTTTCTCCTTTCATGGGGACGTAAATTTTTCCCGCTGTCACATCCGCCGCCGCGGAATGGGAACATGGCCTGCTTAAACGCAAAAAGGTACAGCCTGCAAGCATGTTCATCTCCCAGACTATACCTCTTTATTCCATAAAACGCATGGAGCCTATTCTGTTTTTCCTGTGTCCGTCTCCGTTTGAACCGCCGTCCATGCAGCCGATCACTCCTTTTTTATAAAATCTAAAATGTCTGTAAAATCTGTGTAAAAAAGACGCAGATCTCTTTTAAAAATATCATAACCCGGGAAAGAAGTCAATGGAACGCCGCCAGTCTTAACGGCTTCTTTGCCTCTTTCCCGTTTGTTTTCATCAGCCCTCGATGCTGATGAATTTCCGTTCCTCTTCCTCCGGCTTCTTTGCTTCCTTTTTGGGAACCAGAAGCTTTAAGACGCCGTTCTCAAACCTGGCCCGGATATCCTCTCTTGTGATCTCCTCGCCCACATAAAACTTTCTGCTGCATGAGCCGGCAAACCGTTCCCTGCGGATATATCTCCCTGCCGTCTCTTCCGTATTTTTATTGGATACGGCGGTGATGGTCAGGGTGCCGTCCTTTAATTCTGCCTGGATATCCTCCTTTTTGCAGCCCGGCAGGTTGATATCCAGCTCAAAGCCGCCCTCGTACTCCCGGATATCCGTTTTCATCAGATCGCAGGACACTTCCTTTTCGTACTGCTTCTGGGGCCGTTCAAGGGTGAAAAAGTCATCAAATAAGTTTTCTCCAAAAATGCTGGGCATTAACATAGATCATCGCTCCTTATCTTAAATGGTATTTATATCTGGATCCCTGGTTCCCTTTGGAACTGGTTCTGTTATACCACTTTTATTAGCACTCGTCAATATTGAGTGCTAATAATTTTGTGAAAACTTTATAAACTATTTCTGTCCCGGCTCTTTTGTCTCAGACCTTCCGGTCGTATAGAAGGGCGTTGCAGATGGCGGCGGCCACGTTGCTGCCGCCCTTTCTTCCTCTTGCCACGATACAGGGCACTCCTGCGGAAAGGATCAGCTCCTTGGCCTCCACCACGTTTACAAAGCCCACCGGCACCCCCACCACCAGACGGGGACGGATCTCTCCGGTGCGGATCTTTTCATACAGCCGCATCAGGGCCGTGGGGGCGTTGCCTACGGCGTAGATGCAGTCCGGATACAGCCTGGCGGCCTTGTCCACACTGACCGCCGACCGGGTGATCCCGGACTCCCTGGCGGCCTCCTTCACGTCCTCGTCCCCGATGAAACAGCGGACCTGGACGCCGTGGGCAGCGGCCGCCGTTTTATTGATCCCGGAGGCGGCCATGGTGGTGTCGGTGATGATGGGGATGCCGGAGGCCAGAGCCTCCCGGCCCTTTGATACGGCGTCCTCTGAAAAATACAGGCTTTCCTTATAGGAAAAATCCGCCGTGGTGTGGATCACCCGGCAGAGCACCGGAAGCTGGTCTTGGGGGCAGGCTTTTAAAAACTCCTGTCCCAGCTCTTCTTTTATGATGGCAAAGCTGGCCGCCTCGATCTCCGACGGCCGGGTCGTAAGGAACCGGATCCCGGTCTCCCTGCAGAGCGTTTCTGTCCATTCCATAAGCTTTCTCCTTTTTTCTCACTCACAGCCTGCGGTCCAGGATCCCGTAGATCCGGTCCATATCCAGATTTTCCCTTAGGATCCCCGCCAGCTTTTTATACTGCTCTTCCTTATGGGCAGCCATGGAAAACTCTCCGGCTTTCGGAAGCTTGTCCATAGAAATGCCGTATTTTCCAGCCAGCAGCTCCCACACGGCCCTCTGGATCTCCTGGGAATCAAAAAATCCATGGACGTAGGTTCCTGCCGCACGGCCCTGGATGCAGCCGTCCTCCTTTAAGACAGCTCCGGCCGGATCCGTTTCTTTCCGGATGCCGGTACACGGCCTTCCTCCGGCCCTTTTTGTCTCTCCCATATGGATCTCATATCCTGTGATGCCGGGATCTGCGGCTCCTCCCCACTCCTCAAACACCCAGGCGTTCCCCGTCACCCGGGTCCTGGTCTTCTCCCTGGAAAACACCGTTTCCACTGGAAGGAGCCCGAGCCCCCGGAGCGTTCCGCCCTCCTCAATACCGAATGGATCCGAAAGCCGCATCCCCAGCATCTGGAAGCCGCCGCAGACGCCGAACACGAAGCAGCCTTCTCCGTATTTTCTTAAAATGGCCGCCTCCATCCCCGTTTCCCTGATCCACTTCAGATCGCCCATGGTATTTTTCGTGCCTGGAAGGATCACCAGGTCTGCGGCTGAAAGCTCCTCCGGCCGGTCTGCATAATAAAGGGCCACGCCGGGAAGATGCTCCAGGGCATTGAAGTCCGTAAAATTGGAGATCCTGGGAAGCCGCACCACGGCGATCCTGGCAAAGGCCTTTCTTCCATTCCGGTCCATGGCCGTATCCTTTGCCCAGAGCCGGTCTGCCAGGCTGTCCTCGTCGTCCAGATCCACGTCCATATATGGGACCACGCCCGCCACCGGAATGGGACACCGCTCATACAGCATGGAAAGGCCGGGCTTTAAGATCTCCTTATCTCCCCGGAATTTATTGATGATAAAGGCACGGATCCTGGCCCGCTCCCGGTCGGACAGCAGGGCCGCCGTCCCGTAAAGCTGGGCGAATACGCCGCCCCGGTCAATGTCTCCCGCCAGCAGCACCGGCGCGTCGATGAGCTCCGCCAGGCCCATGTTGACAATGTCGTTTTCCCGGAGGTTGATCTCCGCCGGGCTTCCGGCTCCCTCCACCACGATCACGTCAAACCGCTCTGCCAGGCTGTCGTATGCCCTTTTGATCTCCGGGATCAGGCTTTTTTTCATCTTAAAATATTCTGCCGCCGAATAATTTCCCAGTACCTCCCCGTTGACGATCACCTGGGAGCCCATATGGGAGGTGGGCTTTAAAAGCACCGGGTTCATGGCCGCCTCGGGACGGATCCCGGCCGCCTCTGCCTGCATCACCTGGGCCCTCCCCATTTCCAGGCCTTCTTCTGTAATATACGAATTGAGGGCCATGTTCTGGGACTTAAAGGGGGCCACCGATAAGCCGTCCTCCTTAAATATCCTGCAAAGTCCCGCCGCCAGGAAGCTTTTTCCCGCGCTGGACATGGTTCCCTGTATCATGATCACCCGGCTCATACGTTCCTCCTCGTCTGTTTTTATGATCGGATCCCCGCCAGGACCAGGACCGCCGCCAGGGCTGCCGCCCAGGCAGCTCCGTACATGAGACGGCAGGCCCTGGGGATATCCTCCGCCTCCACCGGCCTTTTATCATCCCCGATGGTCTTTTTCTTATAAAGGGTCCCAAAATACCAGGCGTCTCCTGCCAGCTGTACATGGAGGACGCCGGCGCACACGGCCTCTGTCTGGGCGGAGTTGGGGCTGGCGTGGTTAAAGCGGTCCCGGAAAAAGATCCGCATTCCTTCCCGCCAGTCCATGCCCAGGACCGCCGCCGCCAGGACCATCAGCCCGGCAGAAAGCCTGGCCGGAAGGAAGTTGGCCAGATCGTCAAGCTTTGCCGCCGCCCGGCCAAAATACAGGTACGCTTCGTTTTTGTACCCCACCATGGAATCCATGGTATTCACAGCCTTGTAGACCCACCCAAGGACGGGGCCGCCCAGGGCCAGATAAAAAAGCGGGGCGATGACCCCGTCCGAGGTATTTTCTGCCACGGTCTCCACCGCAGCCTTTGTGACGCCTGCCTCTGAAAGACGCTCCGTATCCCGGCCCACGATCATGGACACTGCCCTTCTGGCTCCGGGAAGATCCCCTTTCTTCAGCTCCTGATAGACCTTCATGCTTTCTGTCTGAAGGGATCTGGCTGCCAGGAGCTGGTAGCAGAGGACCGCCGATACAGCCAGGTACAGCCAGGCCGAAACCTCCCGGCACAGGGCCAGGAGAGCCCACACGGCTCCTCCGGTGATCCCGCATACCGCCGCAACCAGAAAAAGGCCTCCCAGAAGAAGCCCTTTTTCCGTTTTTTTACATATTTTCCTTAAAACCGCTTCCAGCCGTCCAATGAGCCAGCCGATGAGACGCACCGGATGGTAAAGGAACTGTGGATCTCCCAGGACCCAGTCCAGCAGAAACCCCAGGGCTGCCGCCCAGGCCCAGATCATTCTGTCCATAAATTCACGTTTTTCCTTTATTTCAGATATTTTTCGTTATTTTTATATGTGATATAAATGGTATACAGAGTCAGCCCTAAAAAGATCACCAGGCATAAGGTGGGAAGGAAGATCTTTTCGTAATACATGGCGAACACGGCCAGATCCAGTCCCCAGAGGATCTTCGTAAAGCCCTCCACCTTGCACCAGGCGGCCCTTCCCTCATCCTCAATAAGGATCTTGGACCGGATGGGAACGTAGATCCCTCCTGTTACCAGAGCGCCGTAGATCAGAAGACCCAGACTGATGATCAGTAAAAATGGAGCTATCATGTTTGCTACCTGCCTTTCTCTTATTTCGTATCCTTAAAGTATACTATATAATTGAAATTTCCGCAACATCTGTCAGACAGAAATGGCCGTTCTCCTCCCCGGTCCGGCAGAGATACCCAGAAAGGCAGCCGGTCTGCCAGGAATAATACTCCCGCTCCGGCCGGCCAAAGGCCTCCAGCACGGCCATGATGGAGCCGCCGTGGATCACGAACACCGCCGTACCGTCTGTTTTCTCCGTAAGGGTACGCACCTCCTGCCGGAAGGCGTCTGCACACCGGCGTTTGAACTGCGCCACGGCCTCGCCTTCCGGGAACCCGTCTGTTCCGCCGGAATCGATGAACCGCTGGTAATCCGCATCCCCGGAAAGCTCTCTGTAATTTTTGTACTCGAACCGGCCAAAGTCACATTCCGAAAGGCCGGGCACCAGACGGACGGGAACGCCCGAAAAGTCCTTTTCCGGAAAAACCAGGGCTGCCGTCTCCAGGCACCGCCTCATGGGGCTTGCGTACACCGCCGCCACCGGGCCCAGAAGCCCGTAAAGAAGCTGCTTCCGCTTCTCCGAGGTCTGCCGGAGCGCCTGTATGGCCGCCTCCGTAAGCCCCTCGTCGGTCCTTCCCACATACCGCTTTTCCAGATTGCCCGCCGTCTCCCCGTGGCGGAGAAGAAGGATCCTCATAAAACGCCTCCTGTCTATGAAATCGCCAGATGGCAGACCGCCGCCGCCAGTACCATAAAAAGCTCACAAAGCTGTAAAAAATACCCGGCCAGGTCCCCGGTGACGCCTCCGAACTCCCGGAACACCATCCGCCTGTAATATAAAAATGCCAGGACGGCCCCAAGGGCCGCCGCCGCCCCGCAAAGGCCGCCCAGAAGGATCATGGCCCCGGCGGAAACCGCCATATAAAATACCATGGAGGCCGCCACCAGCCGTCTTCTGGAATCCTTCATGAAATCCGCCAGCATCCCGTGCTCCCTGGCTCCGGGAAATACCGCTGCCGCCAGCCCGCTTAAAGCCCGGGACAGGACGAATCCGGCAGACACGGCTGCCGCCCCCCGGACCGGAAGCTCCGAACAGCCGCCGCAGTATAAAAGCAGGTACAGCCCTCCTCCGGTGACTGCAAAGGCCCCCGCATGGGTATCCTTTAAGATCTGAAGCTTTTTCTCCCGGTCTCCCCAGGAGGCCCTAGCGTCACAGGTATCTAAAAAGCCGTCCATATGGATGCCTCCCGTTGCCAGGAGCGGCACGGCAGTCAGAAGCGCCCCTTTAAAAACAGGCCCTGCCCCTGACCATTCCATAAAAAGATATACCAGGAAAAATACAGCCCCTGCCAGGACCCCAACCAGAGGAAAGAAGCACATGGCCTTTTTCCGGTCCTCCTCCTCCCAGACAAAATCCGGCACCGGGAGCCTGGAGTACATGGAAAAGGCCATCAGAAGGGCCTTCATGACCGGCCTCCCTTTTTGGCCCCATAGTCCACATAGGATTCCACATGGATCTCCGAAAACGTGCTCATGTTTTCATAGACCATGGCGCCCATTTTTAAAAGAGGCAGAAGGGCCACAGCCCCGCTCCCCTCTCCCAGGTGCATCCCGCAGTCCAGAGGGGCCTTTAATCCCAGCTGGTCCATCACCAGACGTCCCCCAGGCTCTGAAGATACATGAGAGGCCAGGAGGAAGTCCTTCACGTCCCGGCACATGAGCACCGCCAAAAGCGCCGCCGCCGATGAGATGAAGCCGTCGATCACCGCAGGAAGCCTGTACGCGGCGGCTCCCAGGAACAGTCCGGCCATGGCGGCGATATCAAAGCCTCCCAGCTCCGTAAGAAGAAGGAGCGCGTCCCGGGGCTCTGCGGAAGCCTCCCAGGAAAACTCCTTATACCTGGGATACTGCCGGAAAAACCGCTCGCAGGCCGCCTCCACGGCCTTCTGTTTTCTTAAAAGCCCCTGATCCGAGAGACCGGCCCCCCGTCCGGTGACCAGCCTGGGAGAGGCTCCCGTAAGGACCGAGGCCAGGGCGCTGGCCGGGGTGGTGTTCCCGATGCCCATTTCTCCGGAGGCCAGGATCCCATAGCCCATCTGCTTCAGATCCCGGGCCAGGAACGCCCCCGCCAGGAGCGCTCTTTCGCACTGGTCCCCGGTCATGGCCGCCTCTCTCACCAGGTTCCGGCTTCCGGCTCCGGCTCTCCGGTTTAAGAGCACAAAGGGGGCCGGGGCCTCTTTGCCGGAGCCGTCCCAGAGCCGTCCTTCTCCTGTCATGCCCACGTCCACCGGGAACACGTCGGTTCCCGACACCCGGCACATACAGGTCACCGAGGTCTGGCCTTTTGTGAAATTCTCTGCCACAATCCGGGTGACCTCCTGGCCTGTCTGGGTCACGCCCTCCTCCACCACTCCGTGGTCGGCGCACATGACTGCCAGGGCGCTTTTTTCCAGAGGGATCCGTTCTGCGTTTCCCAGGATCCCGGCGATCTTTATAATGTCCTCCTCCAGGATCCCCAGGCTTCCGATGGGCTTTGCCACTGAATTCCACCGGAGCCTGGCCGCCTCCATGGCTTTCTGGTCCGCCGGGCGGATCTCTGAAAGGAGTTCAAAAATTTTTTTCATATCTGCCACCGCCTTATGTTCTATGTGATCGTCCGCACTCCCCGTCCCGCCGCCGGGCCGCCAGCTCCAGAAACCGCACCGGCTCATGGCCGTAAAAATAAAGATGGGGAAATCCGGCGTAAAGGCTTTCCGTTCCATAGCCGCAGGACCATTCCCGGGTCCCCACTGGCTTTTTAAAGGAAAAGCAGTCTCCGTTTTCCGGACTGTCCCAGTGATGGAATTCGTGGGCCGGAACGCTGGTCCCCACAGGCCCCAGGACACTGTCTCCCATGGCCGTCATGATCCCGTAGCCGAATCTGGAAAGCCTTCCGCTGTCCCGGCTTCCCCCTGGAAGCACACCGCACATGGGCCAGGAGATGCCGTCCGCATCCGCAAGCTCCTGCTTCAGATACAGGTATCCGCCGCATTCGGCGATGCAGGGCATCCCCTGGGCCAGGAGCTCCCGGACGCTGGCCCGCATGGAAGCGTTTTCTGAAAGCTCCTTTCCGTAAAGCTCCGGATAGCCGCCTCCCAGGTAAAGGCCGTCGGCCTCCCCGGGCACCTTTTCGTCATGGATGGGGGAAAAGAACCTGAGCTCTGCGTTCATGGCCTCCAGGGTCTCCAGATTGTCCTGATAATAGAAGCAGAAAGCCTCGTCCATGGCCACGGCGATCACCGGCTTTTCTCCGTTTTCCTTCCGTATCTGGGGAAGGCTGCGCCTCCGGGCCGGAAGCGGTTCCGCCTCCTTTGCAATGGACAGGATGGCTTCCAGGTCGATCCCCGGCCGGAGCGTTTCAGCCAGCCTGTGGATCTCCTCCCGGAACCCTGGGATCTCCTCCGGCCGCAGAAGGCCCAGGTGACGGCTTTTCAGCCGGAACTCCTCTCCCAACGGCGGCACAAAGCCCACGGCCCGGATCCCCAGCTCTTCCTCTGCCGCCCGTTTAAAGGCCGGGTACAGCATGGGGGACAGCCGGTTGAACAGGACTCCCTTTATATGGCTGTCCGGCCGGAAACTTAAAAAGCCCCGGACAGCGGCCAGGGTGGAAAAGCTTCTGCCCTGGCCGTCGGCCACCAGGATCACCGGCGTATGGGTGCGCTCCGCCACCTCATAGGAGCTGGCCCGGTCCGTACTGCCGCCCAGGCCGTCGTAATAGCCCATGACGCCTTCGACCACCCCCAGGCGGTCCGGCCCGCCATGGAGGCCAAGAAGCTGGATCAGCTCCTCCCGGCTGGAAAAAAAACTGTCCAGGTTATAGGAGGGCACGCCGGCCACCCTCCGGTGGAACATGGGATCGATATAATCCGGGCCGCACTTAAAGGCAGATACCCGGTGCTGTTCCTTTAAAAGCTCCAGGAGGGCACAGGTGATGAGAGTCTTTCCCTGGCCGCTTTTCTCCGCCGCTACCATAAATCTTGGAAACTGCACCTTTTCCATCACTGGTCCTCCCTTCCGGAAAACGCCACGATCCAGACCGGGTTGGTCCCCAGCATCAGATGACTGTTTCCTGCTTTTTTCGACCGGGCGGCTGTTACCATGACGATCTCCGGATCTGTCACCGGAAGGACCCTGGGAAGGTCCATGACCGCAGCCAGGGATTCCGGGGTAATAAGGTTCGCCACAAACCGGGTGGTACCATTTTTCCTCAAGACCGTATCCACGATCCGGCCCATGCTGCCTCCGCTGCCGCCGATGAACACATGGGTGGGAGCAGGAAGCTCCTCAAGAGCCTCCGGGGCAGTCCCGGCCACGATCTCCATGTTGGACAGGGAAAACTGCTGCCGGTTTTTTTCCAGCAGCTCCAGGGCCTCTGGATCCCGCTCAATGGAAAAGACCCGGATCCCGGAGGACAGTCTGGCGCATTCCACCGAAACTGAGCCCGTTCCGGCTCCCACGTCGTAGACCACGGCATTTTCTGTAAGAGCCAGTTTTGAAAGGGACACGGACCGCACTTCCAGCTTTGTCATGGGTGTTTTTCCACGGAGGAAGGCCTCGTCGGGAAGGCCATGGGTCAGAGGCCGGGGGAGAGTCCTCCCTGCCGCCGGATTTTCTGCCAGCACCACCGTAAGCCCGGAGACCTCCCGTTCCCTCATGGTCTCCGGCGTCCCTTCAGAGATCCTCTCATTCGCCAGGGAGAGGTTTTCTCCCACCGTAAGCCGTACCTTGGAAAGGCCCGCATGGAGAAGTCTTTCGCAGATCTCCTTTAAAGCATTGCTTCCTCCGCAGAGGATGAACACCCGTTTATGCCCCCCCACGGCTCCCTCCAGGTCAGCGTCCCGGCCATGAAGGCTTAAAAAACAGACGTCCTCCCAGCCCGCTCCGATCCTGGAAAAGAAGTATCCGGCGGAGGAGATCCCCGGGATCACCTCCACCTCAAAGCCGCCGTCCTTATTGAATACCTCCAGAAGCCCTCTGGCCCCGCTGAAAAAGCCCGTGTCTCCCGACAGGGCCACGGCCGCCGTCTCATACTCCGGATGGTCCTTTAAAAAGCCCAGGATCCTCTCCGGCTGGTATTCCCTCAAGACTGGCTTCTGGAAGCCCCTGAGACCGTCGGCCATCCGTCCGGCTCCCGCCAGCACCTGGCTTTCCTCAAAGGCCCGTCTGGCCGCCTCTGTGAAAAGCCCTGGATCTCCCGGTCCCATGCCCACCAGAAATACCTTTCTCCTGTCCATGGACAGGCCAAAAAACTCCAGAGCCTCCCGGAGGGAGATCCCATCCTCCTTTGGCCTTCCAATTACAATGAGTCCGGCTCCGGCCTGTCCGGCAGCCGATGCCTTTTCCTCAAAGCCTCCGGCGGTCCCAGACTCCTTGGTGACCATCCAGGCCGCTCCCACGGCATGGAGCATGGCCACGTTCATCTCCACCGAAAAGGGGCCCTGCATGGCCATCAGATGATTCCCGTAAAAGCCCAGATCTCCGCAGTCAGACACCACCTGGGGCAGGGACAGCACCCGGGCGTAGATCCGTTCCTCCCAGTCCGGAAGCGCTTTATATTTAGAAAGCTCCTTGCTGCCAGTGGTCACCAGCACATGGCCCTGGGTACCCTTTAAAAACTCCACGGCCTCCTCCACAGAATCCACGAAAACAGGGCTGGATCCCGTTCCGGCACCTCCGGCCCTCCGGGACTTTGTATAGTCACGCAGGATCCGGAAACAGGGGATCCTGCAGGCGGCGCAGGCATCCTTTATGTTTTCCGACACAATCCGGGCAAAGGGATGGGTGGCGTCCAGCACAAGATCACAGGAAAGCCTGGACAGCTCCTCCCGGATCTCCTCCTGGTCCATCCGTCCTTCATGGACAAGGATGTTTTCTGCCTGCGGCAGACCCTCTCCCCCGTATTCCGTAGCCACAAATACATGGACCTTTACCGGGCCTCCGGCCAGACGCTCTGCCAGGAGCCTCCCCTCCGTGGTCCCGGCAAACAGGGCGGCGGTCCCGATATCTTTTACAGACAGACGGCTCATAGGCGGTACCCTCTGGGAGTCACCATGGCCCCGGAAAGCTCCATGGTCTGGCTGTTTCCCACAAAGACGGTGGTAAACATATCCGCCTCATAGCCGGAGAGCTCCCCCAGGGTCATCACCTGGCTTTCTTCGCCCTCTCTTCCGATATTTTTCACCGCCCCGCAGACCGTATCCGGGCTTTTTTCTTCCATTAAGATCTCACAGGCCCGCCGCAGGTAGCCGGCCCGTTTTTTGCTGGAGGGATTATAAATGCAGACACAGAGGTCTCCCATGGCCGCGGCCCGCAGCCGCTTTTCAATGGTCTCCCAGGGAGTCAGAAGGTCGCTGAGGCTGATGACCGCAAAATCATGCATCAGCGGAGCCCCCAGGACCGCCGCTCCGGAGGAGGCTGCCGTGACCCCGGGAACGATCTCCACGGAAACCTCCGGGTATTCCCTCCCGATCTCCAGGATCAGCCCCGCCATGCCGTATACTCCGGCGTCGCCGCTGCAGATCATGGCCGTGGTCCTGCCCTTTGACGCCTCAGAAAACGCCAGGCGGCACCGCTCGGTCTCCCGGCGCATGGGCGTGGTCAGGAATTCCTTTTCTGGATAATACTGCTCTGCTAACTCCACATAGACCGTGTAGCCCACGATCACGTCGCATTCCCTTAGGACCCGGTCCGCCCGGATGGTCATGGAGTCGTGGTCTCCCGGCCCCATGCCCACAACGTACAGCTTTTTCATGCGTCTGTCCCCTTTCTGAATCCTGTGGTAAAATCCGGCGCATAGAGCCTGGAGTCCGCATAGCCGTTTTCCTCCCTGGTCCCCAGCACATCGCCGATGAGGATCATGGCGGTCTTTCGGATCCCTTCCCGTTCCGCCGTTTCCTTAAGGGTCGATACCGTACAGCGGACGGCTTTTTCCTCCGGCCATGTGGCCTTATAGACAATGGCCGCCGGAGTGTCCGGCCTGTACCCGGCTTCCTTAAGCTCTGCCTCCATCTCCTCCAGGAGCCCGGCGCTTAAAAACACCGCCATGGTGGAGTGATGGGCCGCCAGAGACCGGAAGCTCTCTCTTTCCGGCACAGCCGTCCGCCCGGCCATCCGGGTGATGATCACCGTCTGGGACACCTCCGGAAGGGTCAGCTCCGCCCCCAGGCTGGCGGCGGCTCCGTTAAAGGAGCTGACTCCGGGGCAGACGTCATAGGCGATCCCCATTTCCTCCAGCCGGTCCATCTGTTCCCGTATGGCCCCGTAAAGCGACGGATCCCCTGTGTGGAGCCGCACGATGGTCTTTTTCTCTGCCTCTGCCCGCTCCATGACACCAAGGACCTCCGGAAGGGTCATCCGGGCGCTGTCATGGATCTCACAGCCCTCCTTTGTCCCCTTAAGGAGCTCCGGGTTCACCAGGGAGCCTGCATAGATCACCACGTCCGCCTCCGAGAGCAGCCTGGCCCCCCGGACTGTGATCAGATCCGCCGCGCCGCAGCCGGCGCCCACAAAATGTACCATGGTCTCCTTCTCCTTTATGAAAACAGCACCTGCTCTGCCAGGGCCGCCGCCTCTTTGATGCAGTCGTCGCAGCTTTTGATCACCTTGCCGGTCTCGATCCCCTTTAATTCCTTGCAGATCGCCGTTCCGTTGGCCTTTTCAAAGCCGCCCAGGATAGCCCTGGAAAGCTTATAGGACTCTGCCTTGCTGTCGGGCTTTTCCAGATTTCCCGTGCTCCGCTTCATTCCGGCCAGGATGCAGGCTCCCGCCACGGCCCCGCAGGTTCCGTCCATACAGCCCATTCCCAGGCCCAGGGCCTCGGTCATCTTAAACATGGTCTCCTCGTCCACGCCCACCAGGTCGCAGTAGGTGCAGGCCACCGCCTGGGCGCAGTTGTATCCTTTTTTATGTCTTTCAATGGTCTTTTCCACCCGAGTATCCATTTCTTTTTCTCCTCTGATTTATTTTTATACTTCGATCTCAAACCCTGTATAGATCTGCTCTGCCATGTCCCCCAGCTCTTCCTTCAGGATCTCCATGGCCCTTTCCCCGGTGCAGTGGCCCGTGCAGATCCGCCGGATCCCGGTCTTTCTGATCCGGTCTGCCAGCTCCCGCACCTCCTGGTCCTCAGACCGGAACAAATGGAAGCCGCCGATGAGGCCGTAGATCTGCTTTCCAGGAAACGCAGCCTCCGCTTCCCGGATGATCACATCCGCGCCGCCGTGGGAGCAGCTGTTGAAGATCACCAGCCCCTCCTTCGTATCAAGCACCAGGCTCTGCTCGTGGGAAAAGTCATCGGGCTTCCACCGGCCGTTCTTCTTCACATACATCCCGGCCTTCCTGCCTGTATCGGCAAGGCCCGGCGTCCGGTGGGCAAGGAGCGTCACGCCGGGGATCACCTCCAGGTCTCCGTCGGCATAGACGATCCGGTCCTTATACGTTTCCAGATATCCCCGGTGGATCCCGATGTATTTCTTAAACAGGAAATTTTTCCTGCTGTAACAGTTTTCCTCTGCGCTCTTCTGTAAGTAAAATTTTGCCGTGGGATTCCTTTTAAAGAACTCTCCAAGGCCGTCTGAATGGTCATAGTGGGCATGGGACAGGACTCCGAACTCCACATCCTCCAGGCGGACCCCCATCTGGTCTGCATTTTCTGCAAAGGCCTCTGTGGTCCCTGTGTCCAGAAGGATCCTGTGGCCGTTGTATTCGATATAGATGGAAAGCCCCCACTCGGCCTTCCACTGGTTTTTTGTGATATTATCCACCAGAACTTTTGCTTTCATAGATACGTCCCCTTTCTGCGCTCTAGGCCCGGTTCCGCTCCAGGATCTCCTCCATGGCCCGGCAGAACAGCTCCAGCCCCCTCTGGTCCTCTTTTGTAAACCGTCCCAGCCTTGGGCTGTCCATATCCAGGACGCCGTAAAGCTCACCGTTTCTATGGAGCGGGATCACGATCTCGGAATTGGAGGCGCAGTCACATGCAATATGTCCGGGAAACTGGTGGACGTCCTCCACCCGCACCGTCTGGTCCTTTTCTGCCGCTGTTCCGCAGACGCCGCGGCCCGGCAGGATCCTGGTACAGGCCGGTTTTCCCTGGAACGGCCCCAGGATCAGGCTCCCGTCCCTCCACAGATAAAATCCGGCCCAGTTGAGCCCCTCCAGGCTGTGGTATAAAAGCGCAGAGGCGTTGGAGAGATTTGTGATCTCATACTCCACATCCTCTGCCAGGGCCAGGAGCTGGTCCCTTAAAAGCGTATAATCCGTCATAGTCCTCTCCTTTTTATATTCCATTATCCGGCCCGTCTCCTCCCTCCGGCTCCTCTCCGGCAGCCAGCGCAAGGAGATCCCGGGCGTTTTCAGTGGCTCCCAGAAGCGTTCCTGCGGCGTCGAATACCAGGATGCCCGTTTCCAGGGTCTCCGGGACCCGCCGCCTCATATACCAGTCCATGCGCTCCAGAAGCGCTCCCATGGTCTCCTTAAGGATACCGGCCGCCTTAAGCTCCTCCAGGGCCTGCTCCGTCGTATTGGCCTCCTGGATCCTTTTTAAGGTTCCAGTCCCGGCTCCGGCCCGCAGGGCGCAGGCCACAAGCGTCTCCATCCGGCCGTCTCCTTCCTTTGAATGGGTGTTCATGATGCCGCAGCCCAGCTTCACCAGCTTTCCCAGGTGGCCCGCCAGGAGAAGACCGGAAAAGCCCAGCTCTCCGGCCATATCCAGGGTCCTGCCCACAAAATTGCTGCACACCACCGCCGGTATTTTTCCGATCCCCTCCCGCTCCAGATAGGACCAGAGGAACCTCTCCCCCATGTTTCCGGGCACAGCGGCTGCAAACCGTCTTCCCTCAGACCGCAGCACCTGCATATGGGTCCGGATGGTCTCTATGAGGGCTTCCTCGCTCATGGGCTCCACAATGCCGCTGGTGCCCAGGATCGAGATCCCCCCGGTGATCCCAAGAACTGGATTAAAGGTCTTTTCCGCCGTCTTCTCTCCTCCGGGAACAAAGATCAGGATCTCCACTGTCCGGTCCAGCCCGGCCTCCTCTAAGACCTCTGCAACAGCAGTCTCGATCATCCTCCGGGGAACGGAATTGATGGCCGCCGCTCCCACCGGCTGGTCCAGGCCTGCCTTTGTCACCCGGCCCACGCCTTCTCCTCCGTCAATGATCACCCGGGCATTCCCTGTGTTTTCCGGCAGGAACCTGGCCTGGGCAAAGACCAGAAGGCCATCGGTCACATCCGGATCATCCCCGGCGTCCTTTTTTACTGCACAGGAGGCGGCGCCGTTCCCTGCTTTTTTCTCCATCAGCGGGACCCGCACCATCTGGCCCGCCGGGGTCATAAGCTCCGCCGTTTCCGGCCATATGCCAGAGACCAGGAAGGAGACGGCTCCCTGGGCTGCCAGGGCCGCGCAGGTGCCGGTGGTATACCCCCGCCTCAGCATTTTTTTATCCTTATAAACGAGAGCTTCCATGGTCCCAGTCCTCAAGAATTGCTGATAAAAGGCCGTCGGCCGTATAGTCCCTGGCGATCTTCATGCGCCGGATCCCAAAGGCGCTTAAGGCCTCTGCCGTGGCCTTCCCGATGCACACCGGGCAGGGACCTGTTTCCAGGAGCCTTCTTTTTTCATCCGCAAGCTCTCCAAAAAAGCCGCGGACGCCGGAACCGCTTTCAAAGGTAAGGTAATGGAGCCTGGAAAGCTCCGAAAGCGCTTCCCTGCCCACTGGCTCCGCCTCCACGTCGTAGACAGGAACATCCAGGACAGAGATCCCCCCCTGGCATAAAATCTCCCTCAAGATGGGGGAGCCCATTCTGGCCCTGGGGATCAGCACAGATTCTCCGGGACGGATCCGGCTTAAGAGCCCACGGGCCAGGGCCTCTGTGGTATATTCCTCCGGCATATAGTCCGGGAAAAAGCCCTGCTCCTCCAGGGCCTTTCCGGTGCTGCTGCCCACCACGGCAAATTTCACATGGCCCAGGGCCCTGAGATCCATCCGGCCCTCCCTCATGGCCTCAAAAAAGATCCGGACGCCGTTGGTGCTGGTAAAGATGATCCAGGAGACCTGATCCAGCCGGTCCAGGTGCCCGGACAATCCCTCTTTATTTAACGGTACGATCCTGGAGATTCCTGCCCGGACCACCGACGCTCCCTGGGATACGAGCTTTTCTGAAAGCTTGTTCCACATGCCGTCCGTCCCGGTGATCCCCACCAGGGCTCCGCTCAGGGGAAGCTCTTTTTTACAGGTCATGGAAAAAGCGGCCACCGGGCCCACCACGATGATCCCCGGCGGTTTCAGACCAGCCCTTCGTACAGCCTCTGGAAGAGAAGAAAGCTCCGCCCGGACGCACCGGCTGTCCGGCAGGGTCCCGTTGGTGACCACCGCCGCCGGAGTCCGGGGATCCTTTCCGTATTTTATAAGGTTTTCCACGATCTTTTCCAGGTTAGAGAGACCCATGAGAAAAATGAGGGTCCCCGGAAGGCGGGCGTACTGGTCAAAGCCTCCGGTAAGACTGCCCTCGTCTCCGGCTCCCACCGCCGTATGGCCTGTGATCACATGGAAGCTCTGGCCTACCCCACGGTGGGTCACCGGGATCCCGGCGTGGGAAAGGGCCGCAATGGCCGACGTCACGCCGGGGACCACCTCATAGGGGATCCCATGGGCAGAAAGGCTCTGGATCTCCTCTCCGCCCCGGCCAAAGACAAAGGGATCTCCGCCCTTCAAACGGATCACCCGCTTTCCCTTTAACGCCCACTCCACCAGGATCCCGTTGATCTCCTCCTGGGTCCTGCTGTGACGGCCGGATTCTTTGCCCACATAAATCTTTTCGCAGCCCGCCGGTACCAGCTCCAAAAACTCCCGGGAGGCCAGCCGGTCGTAGACCAGGACCTCCGCTGTTTCCAGAAGCTCTTTTCCCCGGAGGGTCAGAAGCCCCGGATCGCCTGGTCCGGCTCCCACCAGAAATACCATCCCCTTATTCATGATCCAGTCCCTCCGTAACCGCCGCAGCCAGGGCCTCATATTCCTCAGGCGTTCCGGAGATCTCCCGGCGCAGGATCCCGTTCTCCGTCCCCTTCATGAGCTTTATGTGGAAGCTGCCATTTTCTGAATAGCTGTATACGCCCACGGCCCCGGTGCATCCGGCTCCCAGGCGCTTTAATACCAGCCGCTCTGCCGCCAGGGACCGGAAGGCAGCTGGATCGTTGATGGCCGCAAACACATGGAAAAATTCCGTATGCTCCCGGCTTTCCACCGCGATGATCCCCTGGCCTCCGGCTGGGATGAATTCTTTCTCCGGCAGCCGTTCAAACGAAAACTCCGGGTCTGAAAGCAGGCCCATACGCTTTAATCCCGCCGCTGCCAGAAGGATGGCGTCATACTCTCCCTCCCGGAGCTTATTGAGCCTTGTCTGGATATTTCCCCGTAAAAGGGCGCAGCGGGCGTTCCTCATCTCCCGGATCTGCACCTGGCGGCGGGGGCTTCCAGTCCCCACCAGAAACGGCCCGTCCGGAAGCGGCCTTCCCTTTACAGTCACCAGCACGTCTCCGGCGTCCTCCCTGGGAAGCGCTGCCGCGATGACCAATCCCTTAGCCAGCTCCTCCGGCATGTCCTTGGCGCTGTGGACCGCTCCGTTGATGCGTCCCTCCAGAAGGGCCCTTTCAAATTCTGAGATAAACGCTCCCTTTCCGCCAAATTCCACCAGAGGCCGGTCCAGGATCCGGTCGCCTCTGGTCACAATGGGGACCAGCTCCGCCGTAAGCTCCGGAAAAGCCCGTTCAATGGCCTCCGCCGCTAATCTGGCCTGGGCCATGGCCAGAGGGCTTTTCCTGGTTCCCAGGCGGATCACCTTTTTTTCCTTATTCAACGGCCGGTCTCTCCTTTCTCCTTCACGATCACCAGGGAATAATACCCGGCGTCCTCCGGGATATCCTGGGCCCGGCCAATGAGCCGTTCCCCTTCCATCCCGCAGTTTTCTGCCATCAAAACCTCATACTCCCCGGAGACCAGGGCCTTTTTCACGGCTCCCATCTGTTTTCCGGATTTCATTAGCACCCGGGTGCCGGGGAGGGAAAGCCCCTCCTCCAGGGGAAAGGAGCCGGGGAGGATATGGATGGGCGTACTGCCATCCCCCAGGCTCACAGACAGCCTGGCTGCCGCCGCACAGAAGGAGGTGACCCCGCTTACGATCTCTGCCTCATAGCCCATGGCAGTGAGCCGCCTGTGCAGATACATGTATGTAGAGTAGACGGCCGGGTCTCCCAGGGTAAGGAATACCAGATCCCGGCCCTGGTCCAGGTATTCTGCGGCCTTTTCTGCCAGGCGGTCATGGCTCTCCTTTAACCGTTCCGGATCCCTGGTCATGAGAAATGGAAACGGGACCACTTCTTTTTCCCGGATCTCCTCCACCGCCCCGGCGGCGATCTGGTAGGCCTTACAGGTCTCCTTATGCTCCGCCGGGATCCCGATGATTCCGGCGTTTTTTATGAGCCTTGCAGCTTTTATGGTCAGAAGCTCCGGATCCCCCGGGCCCACTCCGACACCGTATATCTTTCCAGCCATAACGTCTTTATACTCCTTTAAAAAGGAACCGGTCCAGGAGCCGTTGGCCCTCCGGAACCAGGATCCCTGTTTTTTCAGCTTCCTTTTCACAATATGGACGGGACCTTACCGCCTTCCTCCGGCTGTCGTAAAGAAGATACGGCACCGGCCCTGCCGTGTGGATCTTAAGCGCTGCCGGGGTCGCGTGGTCCGGCAGTACCAGGATCCGGAACTCCTCTCCGCTTTCTTTTAACCCCTGGTAAATGGGCCCGGCCACCAGCCGGTCCAGATTTTCAATGGCCCGGATCTTTTCCTCGAAGCTCCCCTTATGCCCGGCCGCGTCCGGGGCCTCCAGATGCACATAGCAGAAATCCATTCCCGCCTCCAGAAGCGCCTTTAAGGCCGCCCGGGCCTTTCCTCCATAATCCGTATCCAGGCTTCCATCGGCCCCGGGCACGGAAAGGAGCTTAAGTCCTGCGGCCAGGGCCAGTCCTTTGATGACGCCCGTGGCAGTGACCGCTGCTCCGGAAAGTCCGGTCTTTTCAGAAAAATCCGGCAGCTCACAGGCGGTCCCGGCTCCCCAGAGCCAGAAGCAGGCGCGCTCCCGGGGAAACCTTGCCCTTAGCGCCAGATAACTGTCCTCGGAAAACTTCCTTAGCGCTCTCTGCTCCGGCAGAAAATCCCCGATCCGTTTTCCCATCATCTCATGGGGCGGAACAAGCCCACAACCGCCTGCGGCATCATTCATGAGGCCAGGGGACTTTAAGAGCCCGTCCTTCCACGAAAGGAGGCACTTCCCGTTTCTTCCCGGGACCAGGGACAGGGCAGACTCTTTTCCCATTGCCTCCTTCACGGATATGTAAGCCTCTTCTTCTTTTCCCGCCAGGGCCCCCGGACCTCCCATCTGCATTTCTTCAAATGCCGGGCCGTCTCCCGAAAGACCCGTCAGATCGCAGCGGAATGCCAGGTCATGAACTCCCAGGCAGATCCCCAGGGCCAGGGCCTCCAGGGACGCCCGGCCACGGTAATACTGTTTTCCTCCGTATCCCAGGATCGAAAGATTGGCCGTATCGCTTCCTGGGGCCATCCCCTCCGGCACGGTCCTCACAAGGCCTGTTTCTCCTCCTCCGCAGAGCTGGTCAAGGACCGTGGTGCGGGCCAGCTCCAAAGGCGTTCTCCCTCCGGGACAGGCCTCTGGCAGATCTGCCATCCCATCCCCCAGGATCACTGCGTATTTCACCAGCGCACCGGTCCTTTGCCGAAGACAGTTCCCTCAAAGTTTCCCTTATATTCCCTGGGAAGCTCCGTTCCCTCCTCCAGGGCCCGGTAAAGCTCTGTCACCATCCGTACTCCAAAGGGGACTGTTTTATAAAATTCCAGCTCCAGATAATCGGCCACGGTCTTTAACCCCCGGACCGGCCTTCTCCGCATCAGCATGCCGTGGACCTGGTCGTAATGGCCTGCAGCCCGCAGTCCCAGGCATATGAACGTCTTGACAAGCTCTCCGGAATTAACAAAGATCCGCATGGCCGCCTTGAAGCTCATGATGCACTCCCCCACGGTCTCCCGGCTTTCCGAAAGGACCCGGGAGGCGGCCAGCCTGGTCATGGAGGTGTTTTTCACATGGGAGGTCACGTCTGCCCGCAAAGGCGTCATCCCTTCCCGGACCAGGAGCCTCCGGTCCAGCTCTGTCTCGATCTCTCCGTGAGTGAAAATGGTGCTGTCATCCGTATGGTTTACGTATTCATGAAGGCTGTGGTCCAGGGCGAAATGACAGGCAAAGCCCAGCAGGTACGCCTCGATGGCTGCCTTTTTTTCCGGATCCTTCTCCTTTTCCCAGGCCTTTATGCCATGGAAAAACAGCACCCGGGCCGGCTCCTCGTGGAGCCAGAAGCCCTTATGGACGATCCGGTTATCATTTAATGAACGGTAAAAGAACAGGATGTCCGGCCCAAAAAGCCCCAGATAAAAGCAGTCCTTTTCCCTCCGGACCGCCCTCCGGATCCCCGGATCCAGCTTCCTGTAAACCAGACGTCCAAACAGATCATGGGCAAATGCTGCCGGCATATGGAACACCCCTTT
>NZ_JAXXBR010000041.1:0-30333 GCF_037242085.1 Alitiscatomonas sp.
CCGATCTAATAGAAAGAGGGGTAAATATGTCCAGTCAGGCTCTCCTTCATTTTAAAAATATAAAAAAAAGTTTTTCTGGAAATGTGGTATTGGATGGGGTCAATTTTGAGATTTATCCGGGACAGGTGGTAGCTCTTGCCGGTGAAAACGGTGCGGGAAAATCCACTCTGATGAATATTCTCTTTGGAATGAGCGTGATTCACGACACCGGAGGATATGAAGGAGAGATTATCTTTGAAGGAAAAAATGTGCAGATCCAATCTCCCCAGGAAGCGATGGCTTTGGGGATCGGGATGGTCCATCAGGAATTTATGCTGCTTCCAGGATTTACTGTTGCGAGAAATATTAAATTAAATCGTGAAAACCTGGTTCCATCCGTGGTCAGCAGGATTGCTGGAAAGAATTACGAATTATTGGATCAGGGAGCTATTATTGGCGATGCGAAAAAGGCTCTTAAACGTTTGGGAATGGAGATAAATCCCCAGACGACCGTGGATAAACTTCCTGTAGGCCATATGCAGTTTGTGGAGATTGCCAGAGAAATCGATAAAAAAAATTTGAAACTTCTTGTGCTTGATGAACCGACAGCAGTTCTTACAGAAAGCGAAGCAGAACGTTTTTTGGAATGTATCAGAAAGGTTGCCGATGAGGGGATTGCGGTAATATTTATCAGCCATCGATTAGACGAGGTTATGGAACTGGCAGATTCTGTAGTGATTTTAAGAGATGGGCAGATGGTATTTTCTGAAAAAACAGCCAATACCAATAAACATGAAATTGCTGAGTTAATGGTGGGACGAAAGCTGGAGGCAGAAAGTCTCATTAATGTAAATAGAAACCTTCCTGAAGATTATATTTTGGAGGTATCCCATTTCAAGGTAAATATGCCTGGCGAAAAGAGTAAGGACGTTTCTTTTCGTGTGAAAAGGGGAGAGATCTTTGGAATCGGTGGGCTTGCAGGCCATGGAAAAACCAGTATTTCCAATGGAATCTTTGGTATGTATCCAGCCACAGGGACAGTAACCTATGAGGGAAAGCAACTTCAATATGGAAGAGTTGGTGAAGCTCTTAAAAAGGGAATGGCTTTTGTGTCAGAGGATAGAAAGGGTGTAGGGCTTCTTTTAGAGGAACCGATTTCTTTAAATATGGTCTATACAGATATGCGGGTTAATCGGCACTTTTTAAAGAAGTATGTTTTCTTCAGTCAGTTCGACAGCCAAAGCTCTGGTCAGATTGTCGATGAGATGATTCGGGAGCTGGATATCCGTTGTACTGGACCAGAACAACCGGTAGGACGGCTTTCGGGGGGAAATCAGCAAAAGGTATGTGTTGCGAGAGCATTAATCACAAAACCAAAGATTTTGTTTGTATCGGAGCCTACCAGAGGTATTGATATTGGAGCTAAGCAGATTCTTTTAAATTATCTGGTAAAAATTAATAAGGAATTGGGAATTACAATCGTAATGACTTCCAGTGAATTGAATGAATTACGGTCTGTTTGTGACCGGATTGCGATTATTGGCCAGGGAATTGTTCAGGGAATATTGAAGCCAGATTCTCCCAATGTAGACTTTGCACTTTTGATGTCGGGAGAAGGAAAGGAGAACAGCAATGACAGGAATAAAGAATAAAATAAGTGCCTTTGGATTTCCAAGACTGATTATCATGGCTTTTCTTGGTCTTTTGATTGTTCTGATGTTTCTTATGGACATTCCGGCTCCCCTTACCTTTTCTCAGTGTATTGTACGAGTGGGAATCAATATGGTTTTAGGACTGGCAATGGTGCCGGGAATCATGGCGGGAACAGGGATGAACTTTGCTCTTCCATTGGGAATAGAATGTGGGCTTTTGGCAGGTATGATCAGCTTGCAGTTTGATATGACGGGAGTGGGCGGTATCTTTGCAGCCATGGTCATTTCTATCCCATTCAGCATTTTGGCTGGTCTTGCGTATAGCCAGTTGATTAACCGGGTAAAAGGCAGTGAGATGATGGTATCCACCTATGTGGGATTTTCTGTGGTTGCATTAATGTGTATTGGCTGGCTGATTCTTCCATTTAACCATCCGTCGATTGTGTGGCCCATCGGAGATGGACTCCGTACAACGATTACATTGGAGAAGTGGTATGACAGGGCTCTAAATAACTTATGGGCGTTTTCTGTTGCAGGAGTAGAGATACCAGTAGGATTGATCCTGGTAATCTCGGTGTTCAGTTTCCTTGTATGGTTATTTATGAGAAGCCGTCTTGGGCTCATGATGAAAGCAGTGGGATCAAATCCAGAATTTGCGAGGGCCAATGGTATTCATGTGGATTCCATGAGAACACTGGCAACGGTTATTTCTACAATTCTAGGTGGAATTGGAATTATCATTTATGCTCAGGGCTTTGGATTCTATCAGCTGTATAATGCGCCTCTTATGATGGCATTTCCAGCTATTGCAGCAGTTTTAATTGGTGGGGCAACACCAAGCCGGGTTACAGTCTTCCATGTGGTCTTTGGAACGATTATGTTCCAGAGCATGTTAGCAATCGCAACACCAGTCGCCAACAGCTTGATTCCGGAGGGGAATTTATCGGAGGTTGTGCGGACCATTGTAAGCAACGGGATCATTTTGTATGCCTTATCCCGGATGCAGGGAGGGAAACGCTGATGGAACATAGTGAGAAAACAAATTTTACAGGATTATTAAAAAAGATTCTGGTTAATAACGCGGTTACCATACTTTTTGTTGTGATCTGTATTGCCGGGATTGTCCTGGCGGATCAGCCCATGCCCTATGTGGTAGGAGAGATTTCTTCCAGACTGTTTCGGAATCTGATATTGATCTTGGCACTGTTGGTTCCAGTCTGGGCCGGAATGGGAATGAATTTCAGTATTGTCCTGGGAGCTATGGCGGCACAGATCGGAATTATGGTTTCTATGAATTTTTCTGTAACAGGGGTAGTCGGACTCGTTTTGGCTTTTATAGTCAGTGTTCCGCTCTCACTGTTTTTTGGAAATCTGACAGGACGCTTATTTAATCATACAAAAGGGCAGGAAATGATTACGGGTATGATTTTAGGATTCTTTGCAAAAGGAGTATATGATCTTGTTTTTATGTTTTTATGTGGACCAGTTATTCCGGTAAAGAATCAGACGCTTTTATTGCCTAACGGGATCGGGCTTACGACTCCCATCAACCTGGATGGAGAGACAAAGGGAGCGATGAATAAGCTGTGGACGATTTCTCTTGAAAAAGCTCTTTATATAATTTTGATTCTTGCCACAGTTTTTTTTGTGGGACAGTTAATTTTTAAGATGAAGAAGGAGAAGATCGACTGGAAAAAGCAGTATAAACTTTATATTGCAGTGTTCTCTCTTGTAGGATATCATATTCTTTTGACAGTTTCTGAAACAGTACGGTTTGCTTTGAATTTTACTGATGTACCAGTGGTTACAGGCCTTCTGATCGGGGCGGTGGGACTTGCCATTAATTTTCTTTCAAGGACAAAATTGGGGAGTGACATTCATGCAGTAGGCCAAAGTCAGACCATCGCTGTTTCTATGGGTATTCCGGCAGATAAGATCCGTATTATGGCAATTATGATTTCAACCTTGCTGGCGGCTTTAGGGCAGCTGGTTTTTATCCAGGATATTGGAAATTTTACTACCTATACAGCGCATGAAAATGTAGGTACTTTTTCCATTGCTGCTTTACTGGTGGGAGGCGCGTCCATCAAGAAAGCCAACATTGGTCATGCGATTCTTGGTGCATTGCTGTTCCATACGATGTTTATCATATCTCCGCTTGCGGGAAAGAATCTGTTTGACAATGCACAGCTAGGAGAATACTTCCGTGTGTTCGTATGCTATGCTGTTATTGCGGTGGCTTTGGCACTGCATGCGTGGAAACAGATTATGGCAAAGAAAGCAGAAGATAACTAAAAGGCAGCAGCTTTTGAAGCGGTATCGACTAAAAAAGTAAAACAGGGTAGCTTTCATGCAGGAGGAAAAAGACGGGTGAGA
Organism: Alitiscatomonas sp.; assembly: GCF_037242085.1. NCBI lineage: Bacteria > Bacillati > Bacillota > Clostridia > Lachnospirales > Lachnospiraceae > Alitiscatomonas > Alitiscatomonas sp. Next base: position 4,008 of record NZ_JAXXBR010000041.1, read on the forward strand.
AGCAATTGCTTTTTGCCCGTCTTTTTTCAGTTATACAGTAAGAATTATGTTTTGAGGATACAAATATTGTGTATCCTATGATTAAGCTAGTGTTTATCAGCCAGTATATGACAGTTATTGAAACAACTATATACGGGGACAGTATGTACTGTGGTGTTGGAAGACTGAATTTTTCCACCGTCCCTGACTCAATTTTATAAGAACGACTGTGTAAGGAGAACCGTCTATCTCCCAGCTTCCGCCAGATACGTCTCTGCCATATGGACGGCGGCGGCTCCGTCGGAAACGGCGGTCACCACCTGGCGGAGGGGCTTGGTCCGCACATCGCCGATGGCGTAGACGCCGGGAACGCTGGTCTCTGTGGTCTCACCGGCAGCGATATAGCCCGCCTTATCCAGCTCCAGCTGGCCCTCAAACAGGCTGGTGGAGGGCTTGCGGCCCACGCTCACAAAGATACCGTCGCAGGGAAGGTCGGTCTCTTCACCTGTGTGGACGTCCTTTAAGCGGATTCCCGTAAGTGTTTCTTTGTGGTGCAGCTCTGTGACCACGCTGTTCCAGCAAAACTCGATATTGGGAGTTTCCTGAAGAAGATCATGATAGATCTTTGTGGCCCGCAGGGTATCCCGGCGGTGGACCAGGATCACCTTCTTTGCGATGCGGCTTAAGATCAGGGCATCTGCAACTGCGGAATTGCCGCCTCCGGCCACCACCACGGTCTTATCCTTGTAAAACATGCCGTCACAGGCGGCACAGTAGGCCACGCCCCGGCCGGTCAGTTCTTTTTCACCAGGAACACCCAGCTCTCTGGGGCTGGCTCCGGTGGCCAGGATCAAGGTCCTTCCGTAAATGGTGCCCTGGGAGGTTTCCACGGCCTTGGGCTGTCCTTCCAGCTTCGCCCGGACCACCTCGGCGTACAGGGTGGAGGCCCCGAACCGTTCTGCCTGCTTCCTCATTTTTTCAGCTAAGGTATAGCCATCGATGCCGTCCTCAAAGCCAGGATAATTGTCGATCTGGTGGGTCAGAGCCATCTGGCCTCCGGCGGACAGCTTTTCCACCACAATGGTATCCAGTCCGGCCCGGGCTGCGTAAAGAGCCGCAGTATAGCCTGCGGGGCCTCCGCCAATGATCACAGTATCGTAAACGCGGGAGGGCTCAGGATCACTCGTCTCACTGGCTGCTTCCAGGGAATCCGTTAAGAACTGCTCGATCATGTCCCTGGATTCCGGGACCCGGAGCGTGGCGGCAGCCTTTCCGTCCTTATAAAGCACCAGCGTGGGGATGATCTCAATGCCCTGGCTGTCAGAAAGCTGCTTTTCCTCATCGATGTTGATCTTAGCCACGGGAATGGACCTGCCCCAGGTCTCAGAAACTGCCTCGTAGGCTACTTCGATCTTCCGGCAGTAGCCGCACCAGGGCGCCCAGTAATCCACCAGGAAGGTCTTTCCGCTCCGGATCATTTCATCAAATTGTTCTCTGTTCATATTCATAGCTGCCATACCGCCAGCTCCTTTCCTTTGTTTGATATCAGTATACCAGGACCTGTCCTGGATTTCCGTGATAAGGTCACAGTTGCGGAAATCCATGGGAGAGACCGGAGGCTGGAGCCTGGTGCTGTCCGGGCAGGGAGGCGGCAGGCGCGGGGGCAGAGCGGATCAGAAGGATGGTGTGTGCTGGGGAAAGCGGCCTCCAGGCAAAAAAACGGCGGTGCAGCCAGGCTGCATCGCCGTTTCTTCCATAAAATGATCTAGTGGTGCTCTCCGCACTCGTCTGCGTGCTCGTGCTCATGGCAGATGGAGCCGGTGGAGACCAGCTCACCCTTCAGATAGGACTCCACTGCGGCGGTGGCATCGCCCTGTACGCCGACGATGACCTCTACGCCGCGCTCGTTGAAGATATCCACAGCGCCGCCGCCCATGCCGCCGGAAATGATGACCTGCGCTCCGTGATCGGCCAGGAAGTTGGGCAGGAAGCCTGGACGGTGTCCCGGATTGGGGACGGAATTGACTGCGGTGATGGCTCCGTCTGCGGTGTCGAAGAAAATGAAATTCTCACAATGGCCGAAATGGCCTGCTACGGTGTTTCCCATGGCTGCTACTGCAATTTTCATGATGGTTTCTCCTTTTTCTGATAGATTTTATTTGGTCTGTGGGGGCTTCGGAAAGGCTCCGGAGCCCGTGGCTGTTATAGAAGCCGGCATACGGTATCAAAGATTTTTTTTAAAGCGTCCCGGGCCGGGCAGTCGATGTCCGCCAGGCTTTTTCCCTGATTGATGGCCTCTGACGCATGGTGGTCATAGGGAACGGTTCCGGCAAAGGGGATCCCTTTTTTCTCGCAGAATTCCTGGATGGCCCTGGTATATTCCGGACTCACATCCCATTTGTTGACGCAGACGGCTAGCTTTGTCTGGAAGGTTTCGGCGGTCTTCACCAGCCGCTCCAGATCGCTGAGCCCGGAGCGGCTGGGCTCAGCCACCACCAGGACCAGGTCCATGCCGCTGACGGAGGAGATCACCGGACATCCGATGCCCGGGGAGCCGTCCACAATGGCCAGATCTGTTTCCGGCGCATGCTTCAGCATAGCCATTTTTACCTCTGTCACCAGTTTTCCGGAATTTCCGCGGCCCATTTTCAGAACGGCAGTGGAAAATACGCCGCCGTCCGTGTAAAGCTCCTTTCGTCCGGCTGTGTCGGGAGCCAGGCGGATGGCATTCCTGGGACATACATGGGCGCAGACCCCGCAGCCCTCGCAGGCGTATTCACTGATGGCATAAACTCCGTCCGTCCGGGAGATGGCATCAAAGCGGCAATGGGCCTGGCAGAGGCCGCAGCCAGTGCATTTTTCTGTGTCCAGGACAGCCTTATCTCCGCCGAGAAAATCAGAGATATCAGGAGTTCCGGAGATCTCCGTTACCAGGTGGAGGTTGGGGGCGTCCACATCACAGTCGGCCACAGCCTTTGCCCCGGCAAAGCGGATGAAGGCCGCCGCGGTGGTGGTCTTTCCGGTGCCGCCCTTTCCGCTTAAGATCAAAAGACGTTTCATAAGCTGCCTCCGATCGTATGAAGGATATGGGAGAACATTTCCCGGAGCCGGGGATCCTCCCTGGAAACGATACGTCCGTCCGAAGCCATTGCTGCGATCTGGGGATCGTAGGGGATCCGGGCCAGGATGGGAAGGCCCTGGTCCCGGCAGAAGCGTTCCAGAGGCTCCCAGGGGGCCTCCTGCTTATTGATGACCACGCCGCATTTTTTTCCCAGCAGGGAGACGAGCTGGAAGACCATCTGGAAATTGTGGAAGCCAAAGGCTGTGGGCTCGGCCACCAGGATACAGAAATCTGCGTCCATGACGCTTTCCATGACGCTGCAGGCGCTTCCCGGCGGGCAGTCGATGATGGTGAGGCCCTCTGCCTTTTTTAAGGCCTCACGGATCACCGGGACGCCGGAGGCCTCTCCGGGGTTTAAGATACCGGTGACGACGCGGACCGTCTGGCTGTCGCCTGTCTCCAGGATCCCTATGGGCTTTTTCTTTTCAGTAATGGCCTTTTTGGGACATACCAGGCTGCAGCCGCCGCAGCTGTGGCAGACCTCAGAAAAGACCATGGGTTTATCTTTGACATACATAAGGGCGTGGAACCGGCAGAACTGGACGCATTCCCGGCAGCCGGTGCATGCTCCGGCATCAAACTCCGGGAGCAGGGAACAGACGGTCTCTGTCTCCACATGGTCCGGACGGAAAAACAGCCGTCCGTTGGGCTCCTCCACATCACAGTCGATGTAGACGGCTTTTTCTGCCGCAGCCGCCAGATTGACGGCTGTTAGGGTCTTTCCGGCCCCGCCCTTACCGCTTAAGCAGGCGATCTTCATTGTATGCCGTGGTATCCGCCGTGGAACTGGGTCAGTTCCTCCAGCGTCCCCTGCTCCAGGGCGGCCAGATCGTCCGCAGCGGCTTTATTTGCGGATTTATAGAGCTTTATCCCGGCGGCCTGGAAGACCTGGGCGGCATTCTGGCCGCACCGGACGGTGATCAGTGCATCGGCCTGGCTGTCCACAAGGAACTGGGCCGCCTGGATCCCGGCTCCGCCCTGGGCCTGGGCCGCTGGGTTTGGGACGATGGCGTCATTCCCATTTTCCCGGAACAGGAAATAGGGCGCGCGGGCCAGGACGATGCACACGTCCTTTTTATTTTCATCCAATGGGACTGCGATCTTCATGAGCTTCCTCCTCCATAAGAGTTTTCTGGCTGCAGGCCCGCAGATGCTTTCTGCATCCGCCGCAGCCGCAGGCTTCTTCTTTTCCGTCGCAGAGCTGGTAGGAGCCTCCCTCGATCCGGAGCGGGAGACCGTCCACCAGCGCCGCCGCCAGCTTTTTCCTGGCAGAATTGTAGATCATCTGGACCGTGGTCCGGGCCACCTGCATATAGGCGCTGCATTCCTCCTGGGAGAAGCCCTGCCGGTCGATGAGACGGATGGCTTCGTATTCATCCACGTTAAGGACAACTGCCGGTCCGCAGGGCGGAGGCCCCAGAGGGTGGAATTCCTGGATCCGGGGCAGCTGACATACTTTTCTGCATTTTCTTGGTCTTGGTATGATATCCACCTCCCCATATGAGATCTGCTTTCTTCTCTCAGTATACGACGGTAAATGGCATATGTCAAGAATATAATTGACATATGCCATTTAAAAAAGCGGATGAAGTTTTAAGGGCGGTGCTTTGCCTGGCAGATCAGCTGGGTCATGGTCCCCATGGGACAGTAAACGCACCAGCTTCGGGGCTTGAAAAGGACCATGGTCACCAGGCCAAGGATGGTGGAGGTCAGCATCACGCTGTAAAAGCCAAAGGCAAACTGGGCCGCTCCGGCATGGAGCCGGGTCCCATGATACGCCCAGTGCCAGGGGACCTGGAAGGTCCACAGGAGCGTCACCGCCTGGTTGAGATCCCGGACTCCGGAAAAGACCAGGGCGGTGTTAAAAAGCATCTGCATGAACATCACAAGGAAAAAGGCCAGGAAGCCGTACCGGAACCACCGGCTCTTCATCCAGCCGGGGATATCCTTTTTCCGGGAAAGACCGAAGCGTCCGCCCAGGAGGCCAAAAAGCTGCCCTCTGCCGCAGTACCGGCTGCAGTAGCCCTTGGTGCCGGAGACCATGGAAATGATCAGCGGAATAAAGAAGCAGAGCAGTCCCAGCCAGGCGGCCATGATGTTGAAAAAGCCCAGGGCCAGATATGCCAGGGACAGGATCCAGAGATAGTCGTACCATTTTTTCTTCATGTTCACCGTGCCGCCTCCCGGATCGTGATGACGCTGGCCGGACATTCCTTTGCGCACCTGCCGCAGCCTACGCATTTTCCCATGTCCACCCGGGCCATGATCCCATGGAAGATCTGGATGGCGTTCATGGGACAGACCTTGGCGCAGCAGCCGCAGGCCACGCAGCTTTTCTGGTCCACAAAGGCTTTTCTGGGGTGTTTTCTGACTGGATTCATAAGCATTCCTCCGTGTTTTGATGGGGATATCCTACCATATGAGGGAAGCAGTTTCTGTGATGTGGTCACGGACGGGATATTAAGATTTTTGTCGCTTGCATTCCGAAAGATTCCGTGCCATACTTGTACCATACATTTTTATGGACATGATCTGGAGGGACTTGATATGAAGCGTGGGATGAGACTGGCATGGGGACTTCTGGCGTCGGCTGCAGTGGCGGCCATGACGGCCTGCGGGAACCGGGATGCCGGAGATATGGATAAAACAGCGGCCGGGACCACTGGCCAGATGCAGTCAGAGGAAACAGAAACGGCGGTCTCCGAAGAGGAGGCTTTGGAGGACAGGATGCTTACAGTGGCTGTGTTTGAGGATACGGGAACCTTAAACCCGTATACGGGAGAAAGCCCGGCCTATGCCCTGGACTGGGTCTATGAGGGGCTGACGGCCATGGAGAACGGCGTTCCGGTGCCGGAGCTGGCCAGGGAGTGGGAGATATCCGGCGATGGGCTCACCTACACCTTTCATCTGCGGCCGGACGTAAAATTTTCCGACGGGAGCCCGTTTACAGCGGAAAATGCCAAAAGAAATATGGATCTGGTCCTGGGACACAGGGAATATTATCCATATCTGCCGTCCCTGGCGGCGGTCAGCTCTGTGGAGGCCGCAGACGAGACGACGCTTACGGTACATTTAACGGCTCCGGCCCCGTCCCTTTTAAACGACCTGGCCGGAAGCTATCCCTTCGGGATGATGGGAGACGAAGGCTTTGCGGCTGAGGGTGATGTTTATCAGAGTGCGGGAGCTTTGGCGGAGCCGGAAGAGGAAAATGGTTTTTCCACCCTGGGTACCGGGATGTGGAAGCTGAAAACGTACGTGGAGGGCGAATATTCCGTTTTTGAGCGCAATGAGGCCTACTGGGGAGAAAAGCCGGGCTTCCGGTATTTAAGGACAGTGGTATGCTCCAGCGCAGAAGAGGCCGCTGAGGCCATGAAGGCCGGAGAGGCGGATGTGATGGTGGACTCGGAGCATATCACACCGGAGCTTTTTAAGGAGCTTGAGGAAGCCGGATTCCAGACGGCGTCGGCTCCTTCGTCCAGCATTTCTGTGCTGAACCTGAATACAGCGGGGCCGGTGACGGGAGATAAGGCAGTGCGCCTGGCCCTGGAGTATGCCGCAGGCCGTGAGGAGATCTCGGAAAAGGTCTATGGAGGGCTCCAGGAACCGGCGGGTTCCTATTTTTCCTGGAGAGTACCCGGAACGGACGTGGGGATCGCTCCCTATGGCCAGGATCTGGAGGAGGCAGGAAGGATCCTGGAGGAAGCAGGCTGGACCTATGCGGAGGGAGAGACCATCCGGTCCAAAAACGGCCAGCGGCTGGAGCTCCGGCTGGTATACGACGATTCCATTGCCGGAAACGGCCAGGTGGGAGAGTTGTTAAAGGCCCAGTATGAAGCGGCCGGGATCCAGGTGGATCTGGTTCCCCAGACGGGAGCGGCTTATGAGGAAAGCTGGCAGTCGGGCCAGTTCGACCTTCTGCTTTCCAGGACCTGGGGGATCCCCTATGAACCCTATGGCAGCTTTTTCTGCATGGCGTCTCCGGGGGATAAATTCCATCTGGTACAGAGCGGAATGAGCGGAAAGCGGGAGCTGGATGTGATCATGCGGGACACCCTGGTACAGAACGACGGGGAACGGATGGAGGAGGACATGGCCTACATTATGGAAAGCCTCCATAATGAAGCCGTATATGTGCCTCTGACGGAGGTCGTAAGCCTGGCTGTATACAGGGAAGGACTTTCTGGTCCGGACATGGATTCTGCCCGGGGCGGCCTGGGGATCGGGGCCATGGAACCTCTGGAGCCGTAGAGCCCTGGCAATGGACGGAGAAATGGGAAACGGCAGTCCGGCGTGTGAAGTACAGGAGAAAAAGGAAAGGATATGAGTCATGGAGAGAGAAGATGAGGAGAGACGGCTGAGGAGGGAAATGCGGCGGATCAAAAGAAAAAAGGAGGAGCGGATCCGCCAGCTGATCCTGGCAGGCTTTTTTACGGCGGCGTCTGTGATCATTCTGGCAGCGGTGATCGTGCTGTTTAAAAATGTATTCCAGAAAAAACAGGTGGATCCGGGGGAGGTGCAGGTGCCGGAGTATGTGAAGGTGGACCTTCTGACTCCCAATCCGTATTCCAGGCCCCAGAAGCCGCTGGAGGAGGTCCGGGGGATCGTGGTCCATTATGTGGCAAATCCATGCAGCACGGCCAGGGAAAACAGGAGCTATTTTGAGCAGCTGAAGGACCAGACCGGGGAAAACGCCACATCAGCCAGCAGTCACTTTGTGATCGGGCTGGAGGGAGAGGTGGTCCAGTGCGTTCCCCTTACGGAGGTGGCCTATGCGTCCAACCACAGAAACAGCGATACCATTTCCATTGAGTGCTGCCATCCCGATGAGACGGGGAAGTTTTACGACAGTACATATGAGTCCCTGGTGGAGCTGTGTGCGTATTTTTGTACGGAATTTAAGCTGAAGCCCGAGGACGTGATCCGCCACTATGACGTGACGGGAAAGATCTGTCCCAAATATTTTGTGGACCATGAGGATGCCTGGGACCAGTTCCACAAGGATGTGGAGCAGGCGATGAAGAAAAAATAAGACCAGGCTCACAGGGGATAAAATACGGGCTTTCTCTGGTGGTAGACAGTATAATACCGGAAGCCGCAGGACTTCAGGATCTCAGCGGCCTGGGGAAAGAAGCCGCCCACCTGGCCAGGAGTATGGGCGTCGGAGCCCACAGTCAGGAGCTCTCCGCCCAGCTCCCGGTAGCGCAGGAGGATCTCCTCCTGGGGATGGGGGTGGCCCAGACCATATTTGAAGCCGGCCGTGTTGCATTCCAGGGCCTTTCCCCGGTGGATCAGGGTCTTTAAGATCTCGTCGATGATGTCCATGTAATCCATGGGATCATAATTTTCATTGCGGCCCGGGCCATAGCGGACGATGTAATCCAGATGGCCCAGGCTGTCAAAGCAGTCCAGGGTCCGGATCCGGGCCAGGGTGGATTCAAAATACCGGAAATAGGAGGCGTATTCGCTGCGGCCCTGGTAGCAGACCGGATCGTAGACGTCCAGACCGTCCAGGAAATGGCTGGAGCCGATGATATAATCCACAGGAAGCTCTGCGCCCAGGCGGGTGAGAATGTCCTTCTCCCGGAGCATGAGGCCCAGCTCGATCCCCTTAAGGACGCGGATCTTCCCCTCAAAGGCCTGGACTGTGTCTTCCAGGGCCCGGAGATAGGCGGGCAGATCCAGGGTAAAGTCAATATGGGTCATCTGGGACGAGCCGGGGTCGTGGTGGTCCGTGATACAGATCTCTTTCATGCCCAGTTCCAGGGCTGCCTGGACCTGGGCATTCTGCGGCGCTTTGGAATCGCCGGAAAATTCTGTGTGTACATGACAGTCTGATATCATACTGATTCCTTTCTTATTCCATTTTTCCATGTGTTTCTGATAACAATCCCTTTTCCCAGTAAAACCGCTCCGCTCCGGGATGCAGGGGAATGGGGAGGGCTGAATACATGAACCGGTCTCTTGACATGGCGAAAAGAGAGGGGTGCTGCCGGCCCAGGGAACCGGCGTTTTCATATAGGATGGACGTCAGTTCGTAAACCAGTCCCTCATCCATATCCTGATCCACGCACAGCAGGCATTTGATGCCGAAGGTATCCACGTCCCGGTCCTGTCCCGGGTAGGTTTTGGCCGGGATCACGTCTCTGTAATAAAAATAGTTTTCACTTAGGATGGAGTCCAGCTCCTGGTCTGTATACCGGAGGATCGTGCAGGGCATGGCGTCAGCCAGCTGGGAAAAGCCGCTGATGGGAACGCCGGCAAACCCGTGGACCGCATCCAGGGAACCGCTGAGGATCCCTTCAGATCCGGAGCCCAGGCCATCATTTTTCAGGATCGAGTTGGTTTCTGTGATGCCGGCTGCGTCCAGGACGATCCTGGCGGAAAGCGCCGTGGAGGAATCCTGGGGGCCAATGGCGATCCGCCTGCCCTTCAGCTCATGGACATAGGAGATCCCCAGCGAAGAGGGGGCGATCCAGTTGGAGAGGCTGGGATATACGGCGGCAATGACCCGCAGGTCCCGGCAGGGAGCGCCTTCAAACTCCTGCTGACCGTTTAAGGCTGCGTAAGCCACGTCTCCGCTCACAAGCCCCAGATCGATCTCTCCGTTCTGCAGGGCCAGCGCGTTGGAGACGGAGCCCTCGGAGGCGCTGAGGTTGACGGTGATGGAGGCATCAGCCTGGCTGATGGCCTGGGCGATGGCCTTTCCCACCGGGTACATAGTTCCTCCGCTGTCGGCAGTGCCGATGGTGAGGATGCGGAGACGGCCGGCTGGCTGGTCCTCCGATGGCTCGGGAGATGCCAGGGAAGCGGTCCTGCAGCCGGAGACAGCCAGGGAAAATACAGTAACTGCCGCGAAGGCGGCAAAAAAATGTCTGATCATTCGTCTACACCATTCCATTTCTCAAACGGATCTCAAAGCAAAGCTGCTTTCATCATAACACGGAAGCCGCCGGAGATACAACCGGTTTTTTGAAACTGTTTGGCCGGGGCTCTGGCCGGCACCGTGCAAAAAGAAGCAGGCCGGCAGTTGGGGGCTGCCGGCCTGTCTTTAAAAAGGGAAGGTAAACTGTAAAACGAATACAGGAAAATGTCAAATTACGATCAGCCTTTAAAGAGGCCGCCAAAGAGTGATAAGAAAATGGGATTATAAATATCGTCGATGATAACGGCAAAGGACGGATATAATACCCATGCGATGTTGTGCCAGCCATACTGGTCCATCAGGGCCTTCTCATTGGCAACGGCGTTGGATCCGGAGCCGCAGCCCCAGCCGATGTTTCCGGCGGTCATAACGGCTGCACCGTAATCCCGTCCAAACAGGTTAAAGGATACAAAGATCCCGAACAGAGCCATGAAGATGCCCTGGGCAATGAGGATGATGCTCATCTGTCCGGCCACAGGAGCCAGCTTTGTGAAATCGGTTGTCATCAGGACCAGAGCCAGGTAAAGCTCCAGGAACATATGCTCAATGGCGTCTACCTCGGGTACGTAGAATTTAATGCCGGCAGCCTCCATGACGTTTCTTGCAATGGCGCCTGCGAACAGGCAGCCGATGAATTTCGGCATTTCGATCATGGGGATGTTGTCCAGCAGGCAGTAGATAGGCATGCCAAGGGCTGCGAGAAGCAGAGTCAGGGCAAACATCATGATCATTTTTGTATTGTTTAATTCCGGAACCTTTCCGGTGGCCGCTGCCTCCGGCTTATCGTTGGGGTCAGACTTCAGACCGTGCTTTGCGATCAAGAAGGCTGCCACAGGTCCGCCGATCAGGGAGCCCATGATATTTCCCATGGTACCGGCCGCAACGCCGATGGTGGTGGCGTCGGGAGCGCCCCAGCCTTCAAAAATGGGGCCGAAGGCGGCCGCTGTGCCTACGCCGCCGGACATAGCGGCAGAAGAGCACTGGAGAGCCAGAAGCGGATGCATTCCCAGAAGCTGGCTCAAGGCGTAGCCCAGGAGATCCTGGCATGTGATGAGGAGACATGCCGCGAAGGCGATCATCACACAGAGCTTTCCTCCGGCATGGCGGAGCATTTTTGCACTGAAGCCAAAGCCTACACATAAGAAGAAGATATTCTGGGTCAGATCCTTCATCAGGGAAGCGTCAAAGGAAATATCCACGATGCCCATGCCCTTGATCAGGGAGACCAGGATGGAAAAGATAATACCGGAAACCACTGGAGCCGGGATCGCGTACTTTCTTAAAGGTGCGGAGCGCGCCACAATGGCACGCCCCAGAAAGATGACGATGGCTGCGAAACCGAGCGTGCATAAATATTCAAACTTGAACGATGCAGCAGCTCCGTCGGCAGCCGGCGTGTAGGTGCCGAAATAACTGATAATGTCTGCCATAATTAAGATCCTCCAATCTTTTTATAAACATAAACAATTTATAAAAAAAGTATAAATTGCCGTGGAGGAAAAGTCAATTTTAGTAAGTATGTAACAGACTTTCGTAAGTTTCGTAGTCCCGCCGGCCTTAAAGCGTATAATTCCGGCGGCCCAGGCTGTACTGAATGGACGGCCTGCCTCCGGTCTTATAGTCAATGGAGCTGACGATCTCTCCGATATCCACCAGATAATTCATATACCGGCGGATGGTGATCCGGGACAGATGGATCTGCTCCGCGATCTGTTCGCTGGTAAAGAGATCCTCCGGATGCTCCGCAAGGAACCGGCGGATCATGTTCAGGGTCGCTTCATTGAGTCCCTTGGAAAGCTGGGGGACAGAATCTGCCGCAGGATCGGGCCCGGCAAAGAGCTGGTCGATGGCATTCTGGCTCAGGCTGGGCCTGGCGCCCTGCAGATATTCCTGCTGGGCGGCGAACCGCTCCAGGGCCGTCCGGAACCTGGCGTATTCAAAGGGCTTTACCAGATAATCCAGAACGCCCCGGCTTAAAAGCGAGCGGACGATATCGGTGTCATTGGCGGAGGTGACCATGATGATTGCAGGAGTTTTTCCCATGGCATGGAGCCGGTCGATGAATACATCCCCGTTCATAAGGGGAGTATAATAATCCAGGATGATCAGGTCCGTTGTATGGTCCTTCAGGTATTCCAGAGCCTCAGCGCCGCTTTTAAAGACGCGGTCTGTCTGGAACGAGGGGGTGGCTTCCACATACTGCCGGTTGATGGAGGCCACCATCGGGTCGTCTTCAATGATCATGACGTGATACATCATTGGTATTCCTTTCTTGTAAAAGTGAGAGTGAAGCAGGTACCTTCGCCCTCCTCGGTGTCGATGGAGATCTCTCCGCCGCAGCGGTCCACGATCTGACGGACCAGGTGGAGACCTGTGCCCCGGCCTTCTCCTTTAGTAGAAAAACCGTTGTCAAAGATCCGCTCCAGGACCGGCGCCGGGATCCCGCGGCCCGTATCCTCACAGGTGATGACTGTGCCTTCGGTGCTGGCGTAGATCCCCAGGGTGATCTCGCGGATCTCCTTTTTGGAGCCATGGAGCTCCTCGATGGCATTTTCCAGGAGATTTCCCACGAGGGTCACACAGTCGCCCACGTCCATGACCAGATCCTTTCCCATGCAGCGGCTGTCGGGAGACACGGTGAGCAGGATCCCCAGCTCTGCGGCGTGCATCATCTTGCCTACCACAAGGGCACAGATCTGATGGACACGGAGGCAGTCGGCGGTCTGACGGATAGCCTGGCTGGATACCAGGCTGCTGTTTGTAATGAAGGTGATGGCCTGCTGGGTCTGGCCGGTCTGGAGATAGCCCAGGATCACATGGAGCTTATTCAGAAATTCATGATTGAAGGCCCGCAGGGTGTCCAGCATGGACCTGGCGCCGGACAGCTCGTCTGACAGGGTCTCCACCTCATAGCGGTCATTGAGGATCGTAAGGACGCCCTGGATCTTCGGGAGATTCCCAATGGGGATCTCACTGCAGATCAGGGGATGACCGGAAAGAGAGCAGCCCTGTCCCATGACCGGACTTCCTGTTTTTAGGATCTCCTGGGCTCTGGTGGCCGGGAACAGCCGGCCGATGGGCTGGCCCAGCGGCTCCTCCCCAGGAGGGAACAGGGCCCTTGCGGGCTGATTGGCAAAGACCACCGTACCGGTGAGATCAGAGGCGAGGATCCCCTCCTCCATGGCATTGAGCACCGTATCCTGGCGCAGGTAAAGCCTCAGGAGTTCCTGGGGGTGATACCCCATAAGGGAGGAGCGCAGGAGCCGCACCGTGCCGTGGGAGAGCAGAAAACTGACTACCAGCATGACGACCAGCACAGCCGCGTAAACGGAAAAGATCTGCCGGGACTGCTCGGCGATATAGGTGGAAAACGCTGAGGCCATGACAAAGCCGGATATGGCACCGTCGTTGCCCACGACCGCGTGAAAGGCCCGGCGCTGGGTTCCGTGGGTACCGATCCCAGTGGTGATATAAGGACCGCTGCCGGAAAGCACCGCCTGCTCCTCGCCGTTTATGAGGCTTTCTCCGGATTCCCGGCGGGTCGTATGGTAAAACCGCAGGAGGTTCCTGTCGTAGATGGCGATGACATTCAGATCGGGAAAGTTTTCATGGAGCCCGTCCAGAGCCGCTGCGGTTTCCCTGTCCGGATAGCCGGAATCCAGCATGTGGATCACCTGGTCCATGGAGGCGGCGTAGGCGGCCACCCCGCTGATCAGGGAATCGATCTCCGCCTTCCGTCTGTTTACGTTATAAAACAGGCTGATCCCCAGGGAGAGCACCAGAAGACAGGCGGAAACAGAGAAAAAGCTGAGAAATAATTGTTTTTCTAAAGACAATTTTTTGAACTTCGGAAGCATGGATCATGCCTTTCTTATTTGAAAAAAGAGGATATTTTTCTATGTATCACCAGTATAAGGAAAAAAGCAGCAAGTTGCAAGAAAAAACAAGAAGTTATTTCGAAAAAAAAGTCTTGCAATTTCCCGAAGAGTCATATATAATACATGCTAAATTGATTAATATTTAACAATCGAGGCTGAAATAACAGCAATCATTTTAGGAGGAATGAAAATATGGCAGTTAAAGTAGCAATTAATGGCTTTGGCCGTATCGGCCGTCTTGCTTTCAGACAGATGTTCGGCGCAGAGGGATTTGAGATCGTTGCCATCAACGACTTAACTTCTCCGGAAATGCTGGCACACTTATTAAAATACGACTCCACCCAGGGCAGATACGCACTGGCAGATACGGTTTCCTTCGGCGAGGATTCCATCACCGTTGACGGAAAAGAGATCAAGATCTACGCAAAGGCCAACGCAGCAGAGCTTCCGTGGGGCGAGCTGGGCGTAGACGTAGTGTTAGAGTGCACAGGCTTCTACACCTCCAAAGCAAAAGCACAGGCTCATATCGATGCAGGCGCTAAGCACGTGATCATCTCCGCTCCGGCAGGAAACGATCTCCCGACCATCGTTTACAACGTAAACCACGACCAGTTAAGCAAGGATGATCACATCATCTCCGCTGCTTCCTGTACGACCAACTGCCTGGCACCCATGGCAAAGGCATTAAACGATGCTTACCCGATCCAGTCCGGTATCATGTGCACCATCCACGCCTACACCGGCGATCAGATGACTCTGGACGGACCGCAGAGAAAGGGCGACAAGAGAAGAAGCCGTGCGGCTGCCATCAATATCGTTCCCAACAGCACAGGCGCTGCAAAGGCCATCGGTCTTGTTATTCCGGAATTAAACGGCAAGCTCATCGGTTCCGCACAGCGTGTTCCGACCCCGACCGGATCCACAACGATCTTAACAGCCGTTGTTAAGGGACAGCCCACAAAGGAATCCATCAATGAAGCTATGAAGGCTGCTGCCAACGAGTCCTTCGGCTACAATACAGACGAGATCGTTTCCAGCGATATCATCGGCATGAAGTACGGCTCCCTGTTCGATGCGACCCAGACCATGGTCCTTCCCATCGATGAGAATACTTCTGAGGTTCAGGTGGTTTCCTGGTACGATAACGAAAATTCCTACACAAGCCAGATGGTACGTACCATCAAGCACTTCGGTAAATTACTGAATGCTTAATTCTGGCTGGTTTTGACTCACTTAGGGTCCGGTCTGGAATGGACCGGACCCATTTTTTATGATATAATGGAATCATCGGAAAAATAAGGAGGAATGGAACATGGCTTTAAATAAGAAGACCATCGACGACATCAACGTAAAAGGCAGAAGAGTCCTGGTGCGCTGCGACTTCAACGTACCGTTAAAAGATGGTGCGATCACCGATGAGACGAGGATCGTGGCAGCTCTTCCCACCATTAAAAAATTAATGAACGACGGCGGAAGGGTGATCCTCTGCTCCCATCTGGGCAAGGTAAAGAACGGCCCCAACGAGGGCGAGTCCCTGGCTCCTGTGGCAAAGAGCCTTTCTGAAAAGTTAGGAAAAGAGGTCGTATTCGTAAGCGACTACCATGTAACCGGAGAAGCTGCTGCAAAGGCAGTAGAGGCCATGAAGGACGGCGACGTGATCTTACTTCAGAATACCCGTTTCCGCGGCGCTGAGGAGACAAAAAACGGCGAGGGATTCAGCCGTGAGCTGGCAGACCTGGCAGATGATTATGTATGCGATGCCTTCGGTTCTTCCCACCGCGCCCATGCGTCTGTGGCCGGCGTTACAAAATTCATCACAGAAAAGGGCGGCTCCAATGCAGTGGGCTATCTGATGCAGAAAGAGATCGAATTCCTTGGAAACGCCGTTGAGAATCCGGTGCGTCCCTTCGTTGCCATCTTAGGCGGCGCAAAGGTTGCCGACAAGTTAAACGTAATTTCCAATTTACTGGAAAAATGCGATACACTGATCATCGGCGGCGGCATGGCCTACACCTTCTTAAAGGCCCAGGGCAAAGAGATCGGAAATTCCCTGGTGGACGATTCCAAGCTGGACTACTGTAAGGAAATGATGGAAAAGGCAGAGAAGCTGGGCAAGAAGCTGCTCCTTCCAGTGGATACCACTGTGGTTTCCGCATTCCCCAGTCCCATTGACGCACCGGTTGACGTGGAATACGTTTCCACAGATGCCATTCCCGCAGATAAAGAGGGCGTGGACATCGGACCGGAGACATGCAAGATCTACAGCGATGCTGTAAAGAATGCGAAGACCGTAGTATGGAACGGACCCATGGGCGTATTCGAGAACCCGACCCTGGCAGCCGGGACCATTGCTGTGGCCAGAGCCCTGGCTGAGACAGACGCCACCACCATCATCGGCGGCGGCGATTCCGCAGCGGCTGTGAACCAGCTTGGCTTCGGGGACAAGATGACCCACATCTCCACCGGCGGCGGCGCATCCTTGGAGTTCCTGGAAGGAAAGGCACTTCCTGGAGTCGTAGCAGCCGACGATAAGTAGACCGGAAAAAAATACGGATTTTACGATGGGGACCACCCGTGAAAGACACCTGGCGCATCGGAGCCGAAGGCGGCCGATGCGCGTATAGGAAGGGTATGGATCAAGGAGGATAAATAAAATGGCAAGAAGAAAGATCATCGCCGGAAACTGGAAAATGAACATGACTCCCACAGAGGCAGTGGCCCTGGTGGAGACCTTAAAGCCCCTGGTAAAAACAGAAGAGGCTGACGTGGTGTTCTGCGTTCCGGCCATCGATATCATTCCGGTGGTAAAGGCCTGCGAAGGCACCAATATCGCCGTTGGAGCAGAAAATATGTACTTTGAGGAAAAGGGGGCATTCACCGGAGAGATCTCTCCCAGTATGCTTACCGACGCCGGTGTGAAATATGTGATCATTGGCCACTCTGAGAGAAGGGAATACTTCGCAGAGACCGACGAGACGGTTAATAAGAAGGTATTAAAGGCCTTTGAGCACGGCCTGACTCCCATCATCTGCTGCGGTGAGACTCTGACCCAGAGGGAACAGGGCATCACCCTGGACTGGATCCGCAAGCAGGTGAAGATCGCATTCCAGAATGTGACTGCAGATCAGGCAAAGACGGCAGTGATCGCTTATGAGCCCATCTGGGCCATTGGAACCGGAAAGACTGCCACCACAGAGCAGGCAGAAGAGGTCTGCGCAGCGATCCGTGCCTGCATCGGCGAGGTTTATGATGAGGCGACGGCAGAGGCGATCCGTATCCAGTACGGCGGTTCTGTGAATGCAGGAAATGCAGCTGAGCTGTTTGCACAGAAGGATATCGACGGAGGCCTTGTGGGCGGCGCTTCCTTAAAGGCAGATTTTGGAAAGATCGTAAATTATAAATAGCCCGGAAACTAAAATACCAGGACCTGGGAGCAGAATTCGGCCATAAAATCAATGGATTCCTTCCTCCCGCCCTGGAACCAGCGGACCACAATGGTGGAGAACGCGTCTTCCCATGCCAGATACCGGTACAGGGAGGCCGGCTCCCCATCGTGGTCTTTTTTTACGAGAGAATAGGAAGAGGTGAAGGCGGAGGTATTGAGCATATGCGCCTCCAGGAGAAGTCCGAACAGCATGGCGTGGTCCCATATATCCTGGAAGAAACAGCGGTACCAGAGGACTGGATCCTTCTGGAAGGTGGGATCGGAGAAGGAGGCAGACAGACTGTCGATAAAAGAGCGGCATACCTCGTTCAGGATCTCTTCCTTGGATTCATAATTGCGGTAAAAGGCTGTCCGGGAAACACCGGAACGGCGGACCAGCTCGGTGATGGTGATCTTTTCAAAGGGCTTCTGGCTCATGAGCTGGATCAGGGCGGTCTGGAGGCATTCCCTGGTGACCTTATTGGCTTCCTTATTAGATAGGTTTTTCATACGGTCTCCTTTTCTGGCTCTGGGGACGAGGTTACAAAAAGCGTATATTTTGTACAGGCATGAAAAAGAAACATTGACGGCCCCCAGCTATGATGTTACAGTTGTTACAGTAAGTTGGACGACACAAATGTATCATAGTGTATTATAATTGTCAATGAAAGGGAAGGAAAATAGAAATTTATGAAGCCAGTGGGGATTATAACAGACAGCTGCAGCGGAATCAGTCAGAAGGAGGCGTCGGAGCGGGGGATCTTTGTCCTGCCCATGCCGTTTTATATTGAAGGCCATTGCCTGTATGAGGGCGTAGACCTGGACAGGGATGAGTTTCTGGAAAAATTAAAGGAAGGAGCAGACGTCTCCACCTCCCAGCCGTCTCCGGCGGAGGTGACGGCTTTATGGGACCGGGTTCTGTCTGAGTATGAAAAGGTGTTGTATATGCCCATCAGCAGCGGACTCAGCGGCTCCTGCGAGACGGCATATGCCCTGACCCGGGACGAGAAGTATGAGGGGAGAGTCCTGGTGGTGGACCACGGCCAGGTGGCGACGCCTCTGCACCGTATGGTCCTGGACGCGCTGGAGCTGGTGGAAAAGGGGTATACGGCTGAAGAGATCCGGGAGCTTCTGGAGCGGGCATCGGACCAGATGATGATCTATATCGGCGTCCAGACTCTGGAGTATCTGAAAAAAGGAGGACGGATCACTCCGGCAGCAGCAGCCTTAGGCGCTGTGTTCAACATTAAGCCGGTCCTTAAGCTGGCCACGGGGAAGCTGGATTCCTTTAAAAAGTGCCACGGCTTTTTAAAAGCCAGAAAAATCATGATCGAAGCCATGAAGCAGGAGATCGAAACCAGGTTCCAGGAGGCATATGAGGCCGGGGCTGTCCATATCCTGGCGGCTTCCAGCGCATCAGAGGCAGAAACAGAAAGCTGGGTAAAGGAGATCGAGGCTGCATTTCCAGGAAAGCAGGTGATGTGCGATCCCCTGTCCCTGGGTGTCAGCTGCCACATCGGACCGGGGGGGCTGGGGATCGGCTGTGCCGTGAAGCCAGATTATGGAACGGTCCGCAAGAAAGAGGGATGAGTATGCGTGCAGAGCAGAAAACAGATGTAAAAAACAGCGTGGGCCGCATGGCCTTCGTGATCCTTTCGGTACTGATCCAGGCAGGCTGGATCCTGCTGATCGTCCTGCGGCTGAATCGGTATTCCTGGCTCATCGCACTGATCTCCACCATCGCTGCCATGGTGGTGGTGCTGCGGATCTATGCTTCCAGGGAAAATTCCGCCTATAAGATCCTGTGGATCATGCTGATCCTGGCGGCTCCTGTCATGGGCCTGTGCCTGTATCTGCTTTTAGGCCATTCCATGGTCCTGCGGTTCATGACAAAGCGCCATGGGGAGATCAAGGGAAAGCTGGCGGATCTGATCGCCCAGGATCCAAAGGTCCTGGAGGAGATGGATGGCCAGGACCGGGCTGTGGCCAACCAGTCCCGGTATATCAGCAATTTTGGAAAATATCCAGTATACCGGAATACGGACGTGGAGTTTTACGGCGACGCCTCCGACGGGCTGGAGGCCCAGAAAAAGGCCCTTTCAGAGGCAAAGACCTTTATCTTTATGGAATACCATGCCATTGAGGACAGCACCTCCTTTGCGGGGATCCGGGAGATCCTGGCCCGTAAGGTAAAGGAAGGGGTGGAGGTACGTCTCCTGTACGACGACGTAGGAAGCGTGGGCTTCATCAGCCCCGAATTCATTAAACGGATGGAGGCCGATGGGATCCAGTGCCGGGTATTTAACCCTATGGTACCCATGCTTCATGTGTTCATGAACAACCGGGATCACCGGAAGATCACAGTGGTGGACGGAAAGGTGGGCTTCACCGGAGGCTATAATCTGGCGGATGAGTATTTCAATCTGACAAGCCCCTACGGCCACTGGAAGGATACGGGCGTCCGGCTGGAGGGCGACGCCGTAAAGAATCTGACGGTTCTGTTCCTGGAAATGTGGAATTCCGTGAAGGTGACAGATACGGATTTTGCCAGGTATCTGCCGGATCCCGGTTATACGGCAAAGGGCCGCGGTTTTGTACAGCCCTACGGCGACAATCCCCTGGACGGCGAGCCTGTGGGTGAGAACGTATACATGAACGTGATAAAGAATGCCAAGGATTATGTATACTTTACGACGCCCTATCTGATCGTCAGCGACGAGCTGGGCCGGGAGCTGAGGCTGGCTGCCAAGCGCGGCGTGGACGTGCGGCTCATTACGCCGGGGATCCCGGATAAAAAGGCGGTGTTCCAGGTGACCCGGTCCTACTATGCGGGACTGGTGCGGGACGGCGTCCGGATCTATGAATATACGCCGGGCTTCATCCACGCCAAGCAGTGCGTCTGCGACGGGGAGACGGCGGTGGTGGGGACCATCAACCTGGATTACAGGAGTCTGTACCTGCATTTTGAAAACGGCGTATTCCTCTATGACTGCGAGGCCATAAAGGATATCAAGGCCGATTTCGACGGGCTTTTCCCCATCTGCCAGGAGGTAACGGAGGAATACAGGAGCGGCCGCTCGGCGGTCTTAAGGATCGGCCAGTGTATCCTGCGGCTGGCGGCTCCGCTGTTATAAAACAGGAACAGTCCGGCTGTTCTCTGACGGAAAATCGGAGAGCAGCCGGGTTGTTTTTTTTAAAAACCCATGCTAGAATAATAGCTATCAGAAAAAAAGGGGAATAAAAAGAATGGCTTCACTGAAGAAATTATTTGCACCCGTGGATATGACAGCGGGGAAACCATGGAAAAACATTGCACTTTTTACGATCCCGATGATCATCGGAAACATCGCGCAGCAGCTTTATAACACCGTAGACAGCATCGTCGTGGGAAAATTTGTGGGAGACAACGCCCTGGCGGCTGTGGGCAGCGCCAGTCCCATTTTTAACCTGCTTCTGGTGCTTTTCATCGGGATCTCGGTGGGGACCAGCGTCATGGTCTCCCAGTATTTCGGAGCCAGGGACAGGGAGCAGCTTTCCAGGACCATCGGCTGCTGTGTGACTCTGACGGCGGCCGCTTCGGTATTCATTATGATCGTGGGCTCCCTTGTGGTCCGGCCTCTGCTGGAGCTTTTACATACGCCGGCCAGCATCATCGACTGGTGCGCGTCCTATCTGACCGTCCTGTTCTACGGGATCGCCGGCGTGGCTTATTATAACATCCTGGGCGGCGTCCTCCGGGGACTGGGGGATTCCGTTTCCGCACTGGTATACCTGCTGGTGGCTACGGTCATCAACATCGTCCTGGATGTATGGTTCGTTGCGGGCCTGGGACTGGGAGTTTTCGGCGTTGCCCTGGCTACGGCCATTGCCCAGGCGGTATCGGCTATTCTGTGCTTTTGGAAGCTGGCAAGGATGAGCGAGCTTTTTGATATGAAGCCCCGGTATCTGAAGGCACATAAGGACAATGCCCTCAATATCATCCGTCTGGGGCTTCCATCGGGCCTGACCCAGGCCATCTTCTCCCTGGCCATGATCATGGTCCAGTCGCTGACCAACAGCTTTGGGGAGATGCTCATTGCAGCCAACGTGATCATCATGCGTGTGGACGGCTTCGCCATGATGCCCAACTTCTCCTTCGGCACCACCATGACCACCTATGCGGGCCAGAACGTGGGAGCGAAGCAGTACGACCGGGTGGAGCAGGGAGCAAAGCAGGGGACCCTCATGGCCATGGGGGTTTCGGCCTCCATTACGGCCCTGATCCTCATATTCGGAAGGTATTTGATGGGGATCTTCACCTCGACCACAGAGCTGGTGGATCTGAGCTTCTATATGATGCGGATCCTGGCCGTTGGCTATATCGCCATGGCAGTGACCCAGAGCCTTTCCGGCGTCATGAGAGGAGCCGGAGACACCATGACACCCATGTGGATCTCCCTGTTCACCACAGTTGTGGTCCGTGTCCCGGTGGCCTATGGGATCTCCTGGCTCACCAGAACGCCGGAGCTTCCCAATGGGCGCAGCGAGTGCGTGTTTATCTCCCTGCTCCTTTCCTGGACGCTGGGAGCCGTTATGACGGCTGTCTGCTATAAGAGAGGACGCTGGAAAAAGAAAGCGATCCAGTAAAAATGAAGCAAAGATACTATATAATATGGAAGGAGACCGTTGACTATGGAATACCGCAGATTTGAAAACACAGTGATCGTCCGCATGGACAGAAACGAGGACCTGTTTGCCGAGCTTAAGAAGGTGGCTCTTAAGGAGAACATAAAATTAGCCAGCATCAGCGCCCTGGGCACCTTCAGCCATATGAATGTGGGAGTTTACGATTTGGACCAGAGAAAATTTGTGGGCAACGACTTTGACGGTATGTTTGAGATCGTTTCCCTCACGGGTACCATCAATACCATGGACGGGGAGTATTACTGCCATCTGCATACGGCGGCCGGAGATAAAAACGGAAACGTGTACGGCGGCCATTTAAGCGCCGGAACCGTGGGAGCCACCCTGGAAATGGTCATCACAGTCATCGATGGGACCGTGGACCGGGTCAAGGATCCGGATACGGGGTTAAACATCTTTAAATTCTAAAAGGAATAGAGGCTGGATAGGATCCGGCGGGGCGGAATAAGGAAAAACGCTCCGCCGGATTCTTGACAATACCAGGGGTTCACGCTATAATACACTGGATGTTAGTATAAAGGGGCAGTTTGCCCTGAATATAAAGGAAGGTATGACGTCATGGCAGATAAGAAACACATTTTGACTTATGCAGGACTGAAAAAATATGAAGATGAGCTTCAGGATCTTAAAGTAAACCGCCGTCGTGAGATCGCCCAGAAGATCAAAGAGGCCAGAGAGCAGGGCGACTTATCCGAGAACGCCGAGTACGATGCAGCCAAGGATGAGCAGAGGGACATCGAGGCCAGGATCGACGAGCTGGAGAAGCTGTTAAAGAATGCAGAAGTCGTTGTTGAGGATGAAGTGAACCTTGACAAGATCAGCATCGGCTGTGTTGTCAAAGTATATGACGTGGAGTTTGAGGAAGAGATGGAGTTTAAGTTAGTTGGTTCCACTGAGGCCAACAGCCTTCAGAACAAGATCTCCAACGAATCTCCTGTGGGCCATGCGCTGATCGGCAGAAAAGTCGGCGACGTGGTGGATGTGGAGACCCAGGCAGGAATGCTCCAGTATAAGGTATTAGATATCAAGCGAGTGGATTAATTACTAAAAGGAGAGAAGAGCAGTGGCAGAGCAGGGAAACCAGAAGAAGGGAAACGGCCAGGAGCAGGATCTGAACCAGCTTCTCAAGGTGCGCCGTGAAAAGTTAGCAGAGCTTCAGGCAAACGGAAAGGACCCGTTCCAGATCACAAAATATGATGTGACTGTGCACAGCACAGATGTAAAAGAGCAGTATGCAGAGTATGAGGGGAAGGAGGTTTCCATCGCCGGACGTATGATGAGCAAGCGTGTGATGGGAAAAGCCTCCTTCTGCAACGTCCAGGACCTGAAGGGAAACATCCAGTGCTACGTATGCCGGGATGACCTGGGTGAGGACACATATAAGGATTTCAAGAAAATGGATATCGGCGATATCGTAGGGATCAAGGGTTTTGTATTTACTACAAAGATGGGCGAGATCTCGATCCATGCCCATTCCGTGACCCTGCTTTCCAAGAGCCTCCAGATCCTTCCGGAGAAGTTCCATGGACTGACCAATACGGATATCCGTTACCGCCAGAGATATGTGGACCTGATCATGAACGAGGATGTAAAGGATACCTTCATCAAGCGTTCCAGGATCCTGGCCGCCATCCGTAAATACCTGGCTGGCGAGGGCTTTATGGAGGTGGAGACTCCCATGCTGGTGTCCAATGCCGGAGGAGCTGCCGCAAGACCCTTTGAGACCCATTTCAACGCTCTGGACGAGGATCTGAAGCTCCGTATTTCCCTGGAGCTTTACTTAAAGAGACTGATCGTGGGCGGCATGGAGCGCGTGTATGAGATCGGCCGCGTATTCCGTAACGAGGGCCTGGATACAAGACACAATCCGGAGTTCACCTTAATGGAGCTTTACCAGGCATACACCGACTACCACGGCATGATGGACCTGACTGAGAACCTGTACCGCTTTGTGGCCCAGGAGGTCCTGGGAACCACAAAGATCGTTTATAACGGCATTGAAATGGATCTGGGACAGCCCTTTGCCCGTATGACCATGGTGGAAGCCGTTAAGAAATATTCCGGCGTGGACTTTGACGAGATCCATACCCTGGCAGAGGCCAAGGCTGCGGCCAAGGAGCACAACATCGAGGTGGAGGCCCGCCACAAAAAAGGCGATATCTTAAACCTGTTCTTCGAGGAGTTTGTAGAGGAGCACCTGGTACAGCCCACCTTTATCATGGACCACCCGGTGGAGATCTCTCCCCTTACAAAGAAGAAGCCGGAAAATCCAGAGTATACAGAGCGCTTCGAGTTCTTTATGAACGGCTGGGAAATGGCCAACGCGTATTCCGAGCTCAACGATCCCATCGACCAGAGAGAGCGCTTTAAGGCCCAGGAGGAGCTGCTGGCCCAGGGAGACGAGGAAGCCAACCACACAGACGAGGACTTCTTAAATGCCCTGGAGATCGGTATGCCTCCCACAGGCGGCATCGGCTTCGGCATCGACCGTATGTGCATGCTGCTGACTGACTCTGCTGCGATCCGCGATGTCCTGCTGTTCCCGACCATGAAGAGTCTGGACGCCGGAAAGAAGGAAGAGAAGAAGGCTGCTTCCTTAGACGCTGCCATGAACCAGGCTGCCGAAGTCCTTACACAGCAGCTTGAGGCCATGCCGGCAGCAAAGGCAGAGCCGGTGGACTTCTCCAAGGTAAAGATCGAGCCGTTATTCGAGGATCTGGTGGATTTCGATACCTTTGCAAAATCCGATTTCCGCGTGGTGAAGATCGAGGAGTGCGAGGCGGTTCCCAAGTCCAAGAAGCTTCTTAAGTTCATCTTAAACGACGGAACCGACCAGAAGCGCACCATCTTAAGCGGCATCCACGACTACTACGAGCCGGAGGAGCTGGTTGGAAAGACATGTGTGGCCATCACCAACCTGCCTGCGAGAAAGATGATGGGCATTCCCTCCGAGGGCATGCTGATCTCCGCTGTGTACGAGTACGACGGACGGGAAGGACTGAACCTGCTGATGCTGGACGATGCGATCCCGGCAGGAGCAAAGCTGTACTAAAATATAAGAAGGAAGTCCGCCTGCGGAACGTTTTTATAGCACAGAACGTACTTCCGATCACAAAAAAGGCTCTGGGGCGTTGGACCCCAGGGCCTTTTTAAATACAGGCAGATCTTTAAAACTGTCTATCTTTACACATTAAACCGGAATAATACAACATCTCCGTCTTTTACCACATACTCTTTCCCCTCGATCCGTACCAGTCCCTTTTCCTTGGCGGCAGAGTAGCTTCCGCAGTCCAGAAGATCCTGGTAGTTGACCACCTCGGCCTTAATGAAGCCCCTCTCAAAATCGGAGTGGATCTTTCCTGCGGCCTGGGGAGCCTTGGTGCCCACCTTAATGGTCCAGGCGCGGGTCTCCTTTTCACCGGCAGTCAGATA
The DNA here is from genome assembly GCF_037242085.1 of Alitiscatomonas sp. Lineage (NCBI taxonomy): Bacteria > Bacillati > Bacillota > Clostridia > Lachnospirales > Lachnospiraceae > Alitiscatomonas > Alitiscatomonas sp. The sequence goes on from NZ_JAXXBR010000041.1 coordinate 29,447, forward strand.
GCTGATGAGGCCCAAGAGACGGTAGCTGGCGGCGATGAGCTTTTCCAGACCGGATTCCTTTAAACCAAGATCCTCCAGAAATTCCTTCTTTTCGTCATCGTCCAGCTCGGCAATCTCCTGCTCGATCTGGGCGCAGATCACAAATACCTCGCTGTCATTTTCAGCGGCAAATCCGCGGACCTGGTTCACATACTCATTGGAAGCGCCGTCGTCGGCCAGATCGTCCTCGCTTACGTTGGCGGCAAAGATCACCGGCTTCCAGGTCAGGAGGTTTAAGGTGTTGATAAAGTCTCTGGTGTCCTCATCGTCACAAGGGAAGCTTTTTGCCAGTTTTCCGTCCTCCAGATGGGCCTTTAATGATTTTAAAAGCTCCACCTCCTTGGCCAGGGCCTTGTTGTTGGCAGCACCGCGGCCGTTTTTGGCGATCCGCCGGTCCAGGATCTCGATATCAGAGAAGATCAGCTCCAGGTTGATGGTCTCGATGTCGCGGAGCGGGTCCACGCTGCCGTCCACATGGATCACGTTGGGATCCTCGAAGCAGCGTACCACATGGACGATGGCGTCCACCTCACGGATATTGGACAGGAACTGGTTTCCCAGGCCCTCGCCCTTGGAGGCGCCCTTTACGAGGCCTGCGATATCCACGAATTCGATGACCGCAGGAGTGGTCTTTTCAGAATGATAAAGGTCTGTCAGCAGCTTTAAACGGAAGTCCGGAACCGGAACCACGCCCACGTTGGGGTCGATGGTACAGAACGGATAGTTGGCGGATTCCGCGCCGGCTTTTGTCAGAGAGTTGAACAGTGTGCTCTTTCCTACATTAGGAAGGCCAACGATACCTAATTTCATATATACTCATTCTCCTTCGATTTTTCCTTGATTTGCAA
>NZ_JAXXBR010000043.1:0-30199 GCF_037242085.1 Alitiscatomonas sp.
ACCCTTGATATACGGGGCTTTTCCGGTTTGTCGTAATTATACCGTAAGGGCACACTTACACAAGCAATCTGTTAGCAAACGGAGCACCACCAAAGGATGTGCAGGAGCTCTTGGGACATTCCGCAGTAAGTACCACAATGAATATTTACGCCCACGCTACAAGGGAAGCCAAGAAGAATTCAGCAAGGCTTCTTGATAAGGTAGTAGGGAACGATTAAGACGAAAACAACACTTTTCCCTTATAGCTTCCTCACAAGGGAAAAAATAAGGGAAAAGTGCAAATTACATAGATGTTGATGGGCGGGAAAACCCGTAAATACTGGAAAGTTGAGAAAATACACGAGAAATTTTGAAATTTACGCGGAACCTGCCTAGCCCACCCGGAGCTTAAACTTCTGGGCTTCCTTCTCAGAATCCACCCGCTCGATGCATGCGCCCAGGGAGCGGAGCTTCTCTTCAAAGTTTTCGTAGCCCCGTTCAATGTAGCCGATCTCGTCCACCACCGTATAGCCCTCGGCGGCCAGTCCGGCCAGTACCAGGGCCGCTCCGGCTCTGAGATCGGGAGCCACCACCTGTGCGCCGGTGAACATGCTGACGCCGTCCACAATGGCCACAGAGCCTTCAACCTTGATGTTTGCACCCATGCGGGACAGCTCATCCACGTATTTGAAGCGGTTTTCAAAAATACTCTCTGTCACCACACTGGTTCCGTCAGCCAGAGCCAGGGCCACAGTCATCTGGGGCTGCATATCTGTTGGGAAACCGGGATACGGCAGGGTCTTAAAATTCATATGGCGCTGCTTCGGTTTTCCCACCACACGGATCTCCTCGTCAAACTCCACAACCTCGCAGCCCATTTCCATGAGCTTTGCGGAAATAGCCTCCAGGTGCTTGGGGATCACGTTCTTCACCGTGATGTCTCCGCGGGTCACTGCGGCCGCGCACATAAAGGTCCCGGCCTCGATCTGGTCGGGGATGATGGAGTATGTGGTTCCATGGAGATGCCGCACACCGCGGATCCGGATCACATCCGTACCGGCTCCCTTGATGTTGGCACCCATGCTGTTTAAAAAGTTGGCCACGTCCACCACATGGGGCTCCTTGGCCACATTCTCTAAGATCGTTTCTCCCTCAGCCATGGTGGCGGCCATCATGATATTGATGGTAGCGCCCACGGAAACCACATCCAGGTAGATATGGCTGGCCACCAGGTCGATGGCATGGGCGATCACTGCCCCGCGCATGATGGATACATCAGAGCCCAGGGCACGGAAGCCCTTTAAATGCTGGTCAATGGGTCTGCTTCCGATGGTGCAACCGCCGGGAAGCGGAACCTCCGCGCTCTTATACTTTCCAAGAAGTGCGCCAATGAAGTAATAGGATGCGCGGATCTTGCGCATATGCTCATCTTCCACGGTCACTGCGTGGATATCCCTGGCATTGATCCGTACTGTGTGCCGGTCGGGCCGCTCCACCTTAGCGCCCAGGTGCCGGATCGCATCCAGCAGTGCGTTGATATCGCTCACATCCGGCAGGTTCTCGATCACCACGTCCTCATCGGTCATGATGGACGCCGCCAGGATCCCCAGAGCCGCATTTTTTGCTCCGCTGATGGTCACGTCTCCCACCAGGGGATTGCCGCCCTTCATAATATATTGTTCCATTCTGCACCTCTATATCCGCTGTACCGCCTTCCGGAAGCGCCGGATAGCGGTCTGATTTCTATAATTCCCGCAAACACTCTCATTTGCTTATACTTCGACTAGTAAATTATAGCATAGATTCGGGATTTGTAAAGTAGGGATTTTCCTTTGCCGGATCAGAGCGGAAGGCAGCAGATATAGTCGCTGCCAAGGCTTTCAAACCGGGCTCTGGCCTCCTCCATGGGAATAATCATACTCTGGGCTGCGGACGGATCCCAGATCCGGACATGGGTCTGGTCGTAGCCGGTCAGATACAGAAAGCTCCCTTCCCCGGTATACAAGAGCACCGGCTGGTTCCGGCAGACGAAAAACAGCGCTATATTTAAGGAGCTCCCCGAGGCGTCCAGAAGAAGGGCATCGCCCTCCCTCCGGCTGGTTCCCGTAAACTCCGTTCTGTAACGGTCCAGCTTCCGGGAGGCGGTATTCAGATCCCGGATGAAATAGGAGCCCGGACGGCTGGCCCTCTCCCACACCAGATCGTGCTTTCCAAAGGTCACGAAGCCCATGGGATCATACGCTGCGTCAGCCGCATCGGCAAAGCTGGAATAGATCCCAATGAGCCGTCCACGGCCATAAGCGTAAAACTTTTCCTCCACGCCGGAGGCCGGAGCCTCCGTATGGATCTCATTATTCTCCTCCCGCACCGTTTTTTTCGGGGAAATGGTCCGGATCTTCTGGGAAGCGGAAATATCCTGGCCCAGCTGCACAAAATAAACCCGTCCCTTCACATCCGACGCATACCAGCCGATATCATCCATCTTTCCAGGAAGGACCTTTGCGTTGCACACCAGAGTCTCCTCCTCGGCCTCTCCGAAAAAGCCGCCGTCCCGGTCGGACACCAGCTCCAGGTGGATCCGGCTTTCGTCCACGGCCACGTCCCGGATGTACTTTCCGCTCTTTTCGTAGTGCATGGCGCTGGCCATGTTCTGGTCGATGATATCCAGGGATTTCAGATATAAGCCCATGGTGCGCCCGTTGGATATGATATGATCCCCATATTCTCCGATCCCGTACACGCAGTCGCTTCCTACAAAGCCCAGGATCCTGTACGCATCGCTCTTTCCGTCTCCGATCTGGGTCTTGTCTCCTGTATCCAGGTCCATGATATGGAGCATCCTGGAATCATAGATCCCCGTATCCTCCTGCCAGGCCAGCCGGGACCCATCGGAGCTGACCGCAAACCGTTCCTCATCCAGCCCTGAAGCCACCACCACATACTCGTGGCTGTTCAGATCGATCCCATAAACGCTTCCGCCCATATACATGTAAAAAATACCGTTCTGTCCCTTATGGGCCAGGCGGGCCAGATCCAGCCGGAGCTCGCTGTACGGCTCGGCGGCCGGAAGGAAGAACTGTTCCGTCAGCGTATTGGATTCTGCCTCATAACGGTAATAGGAAACGCCTGTGTATCCCTCTCTGCCGCCCCGGTTCATATAGCCGTAGACCAGGAAATCCACAGCCCCCCCGTTGGACACTTCCAGGATCTCCACCCCGTGGCGGTCCTGGAGGGCCCGGAGGTCATCCGTGTTCCAGCCTCCGAAGGCAAAAATGCAGATGCTGTCTCCCTCCTCCCGGTCATAGGCCCACAGCTCCCGGTTGGTCACAAAGACCGTATACCGGCCATTTTCACTTTTCTTTGCGTACATCCCCTCTCCGTCGGAGATCCCCAGCAGGATGCGCTTTCCTGAGAATAGCTCCCGGCTTCCGGAAAAGAGCTGGTTCATGGTCCTTTCATAATCCATCATATAGATCCGCTGGCTGCTCCACTTTAAAGTGAAGTTCTCAGTCACCCCATAGACCTCTGTCTCCCCGCCGTCCGTTTCCCCGGCTCCGCCGTCTGCCTCCCTGGTCACATAGTATTCCAGCTCAATATTGGCCAGATCACCGGAAAGCTCCTTAAGGGACGCAAAGACCGTTTCTCCCCGGGACACGCCCAGGCTTCCCCAGGTCATCTGGGTAAAGCTGTTTTTCAGTGTGACTGTTCCGAAGCTGGAATTATCCGCGCTGGGCGTCGACTCCATATAGGTGGTCAGCTCCTGGGCCGAATCATAGTGGAAGGTCTTCTGGGAAAAGTCCTCCGCCAGGGCCAGCATCTGGGCTGCATGATCATTGTCCGTCTCCAGGATCCGGGCGTAGTACCAGGCGCTGGTCCCATCCGAAAGGACCGCCTGGATCCCCAGCTGATACTGGGTCTCCGGCTCCAGAAGGTTCTGGACTGGCAGAACTGCGTTTATCTGACCGTTTTCCTCGGTCCAGTCTGTGACCATGGTGCGCTCCACCAGATGGGTCATGTCCATGGTCCGGATCTCATACTGCAGTGTCTTTATTTCGTCTCCATACTGGATCCGGATGGGAAGCCTGCGGTCCTCCGGCAGCACCAGGAGGCTGTCACGTTCTGCTGTGACAGCCAGCTCCTCCCGATGGCCGAATAACGGCGCCAGCTCCCGTCCCAGAGCCGTTGGATACACCACCGGAAGCTCTGCCTCGCCCATGGCTGTATACACGACGCCTGTTTTATTCTCTTCCTTCCGGCCCAGGGGCCAGACAAAATAAATGATGGCTGCCGCCACAAAGATCAGCGCCAGCACTGCAATTTTTTTTCCTGTTTTCATTCAGTTCTCTTCCTGTCTGCCTTTTCTTCCGGACGGCGTATCCTGTACGCCGGTCCTTTAACTGATCGCCCGCCGCCGTAAGATCTCCTGGAGGGTCAGAAGCCAGACCAGATCCTGGTCTGGGTCCTCCCCCTGTTCCCGCATCTTTTCGAGGATCCGGTTCCGGATCCCCAGCAGCAGTACCCGGTCCGGGTATTCATCGTAAATGGGGCTTCCCGGGTGATCATACCGGTCACAGCACGCCTCCACAAAGCTCTGGCAGCGTCTGACGGACCGGGGATACAGCCCCTTAAAATATTCCGGATCCCGGAAACGGCGTTTTTCCAGAGCCGCGCTCCGGCGTCCTGCCTGTTCCTCTCTCCGGTACAGCATGTATGGCATCAGATCCCCACTCCGCTCCATGGCATGGAGGGCCTGGGGATAGCCACGATAGATCCTTTCCATAAAAGTTCCCGCTCCTTTTCCTGTAAATCCCTTTGGGATCATAATATGCAGGAAGGAGCGGGAAGCGCACTTCAATATTTAAAACAGCTTCTCCGGGTAAACGCCTTCATCCACCAGCCTGCGGATCGAGGCCACCACCGCCGGTTTATCTTCTTTATATGTGACTCCGAACCATTTATCCCGTGTTTCCAGTACGCGGACTCTGGCCTTTCCGGTACGGATGCACTGGTCGATCATGGCCGGGAGCAGATACTCGGCCTTTACGTCACCCTCCTTCACATTTCCCAGGAACTCCGGAAAGCCCTTTTCCAGCTCCTTTAAAAAACCCATGGGCAGACCGAACATATTCATGGAAACGTGCTGTCCGGCTTCCACAGTCACCGGATTTCCGTCGTTGTCAGACGCATGCATTCCATCTGCGTCCTGGTAAATATCGTAGGTCTCCGTCACCTTGGCAAGGCACCCGTTTTCATCCACTGTGGCCACGCCCCTGGTAACGCCTCCGTTCTCACTTAAAGTATTGGACAAAATAAAGCCCGCCATACACATATCGTAGCAGTCTCCGTCCTCGTCCATCTCGTTTACCATATAGTCATGGATCTTTTTAAATCCTTCTTTTCCATAATAGTCGTCGGCATTGATCACCAGGAAGGGCTCGTGGATCACGTTTCTGGCTGCCAGAACGGCCTGTCCCGTTCCCCAGGGCTTTTTCCGGCCCTCCGGCACTGTAAATCCCTCCGGCAGGTCATCCATCTCCTGGAATGCATATTCCACCGGAGCCACCTTTTCGATCCGGTTTCCGATGATCTCCTTAAAATCCTTTTCCAGATCCTTTCTGATGATGAAAATGATCTTATTGAAACCGGCCTCCAGGGCGTCGTGGATGGAATAATCCATGATGATCTCGCCGTTGGGCCCCACCGGCTCCAGCTGTTTGATCCCGCCGCCGAACCGGCTTCCGATCCCGGCCGCCATGATAACAAGGGACGTCTGCTTCATTTTCGTATCCTCCTCGCAAAATCTTGATTTTATCATACCACAACCCACAGGGCTTTTCAATTCGTGACTTCTTAAGAAATTGTGAATAGTTTTCATGTAAAAAGGGGCTGCTGCAAAAGAGAGGTTCAAAACCTTCTCTTTTACAGCAGCCCCATGGCATCTTGATCTTACAGCATTTCCAGGAAGGCCGCTACACGGGTCTCGATCTGGCCGCTGTCTGTGGTGGAATAATCGGTCTCTAGCTTCAGATAAGGAATTCCCAACTCATCCTCAACCACCCGGCGGGTCTTGTGGGATTCCACATTGAATGTATGGCAAGCCTGGAGGATCACCTCGATCACACCGTCTACCTTATATTTCTCGATCATCTTCTTTGTATTTTCCAGACGATCGTCATTGGGCGTCATAACGGAACAGTGAATGGAAAGATATCGGTCAGAGATCGCACGTAAAATATCGTCTGCGTTCTCGTCGATCATCATGCTCTTCGTCCTCTCACCCGAGCAATCATCCAAACATACAATCACACCGCCGTTGTTCTCGATCACCATGCCTACCTTCTGGATCACGCCGCCGGTGGGGCAGCCTGTAACCAGAATCCTCTTGGCAGAGGCTGGAACTGGACGTTCTCCCCTTTCATACGCAGCTTTTGCTTCACTGACCAGTTTCGTGATATGTTCCGTCTGCTTCTGGATATCAAATGTAAAACTTCCCTTTTGGAGGGCCAGCATCATCTCTGTTCCACGCATAGGCGGCGGACATAAAGCCTGAAGCTCATACATCTCACAAAGAGCCTTCCTCTGCTCGTTGCGTACCCGCACGGCCCGTCTCAGATCCTCGTCTGTGATGGTAACACCGAATTTTTCTTCCATTTTCTTCTTTAACAGACAGACTTCTTCATACCAGATATCCTTGGCATAAGGGCGGTCCTGACCCTGGGGAAGGTGCATCACGTACGTTTCCTTGATCTCATTCAAAAGCTCGTACATCTTTTTCTTTCCATCACAGGTGGTCTCACCAATGATGATATCGGAAAAATATGTATATGGACATTTTTCAGTCGACGCAAATCCATAGGTCCCCTTGATCAGCGGGCATAGATTTTTAGGGAGCACCTTCTCTGCGTCCGGAATCGTCTCGTTACTGGTCCCACAGAGACCAACAGCTGCAATATTTCCGGCATCCAGAATTTCCTTCGGTGTATAAGAGCAGAGAGTCCCCGCTAATTTTCCACCGTTCTCCTTAAATTCCTTGGCTGCCAGGAAGCCGTTTTTTCTGGCATCTACAAATTCATCAAATAATTTGGGCAGATCACGATTCATTCTGATGTTTCCTTTCTCTATACGGCAGCCGTAAGCGCTGCTCCGATGGCCCCGGCGTATCTGGCCAGGGGTACGCTTTCCACCGGCGCATGGAGCGCAAGGGAAAGGCGTTCTAAAATATAGGGATCCTCACAGAGCCCGCCGGTGAGGAAATACTGATCCCCCTCCACCTGGGAGATCAGCTGCACCACCTTGGTGACCACCGATTCGATGACGCCGTAAGCGATATCTTCCCTGGGAGTTCCCTTTCCGATGAGGCTGATGACCTCCGATTCTGCAAACACAGTACACATGGAGCTGATGGTAATGGGATTTCCCCGGGATGCCAGGTCTGAAAGCTCCTCCATGGTCAGTCCCAGACGGTTGGTCATGACCTCCAGGAACTTCCCGGTACCCGCAGAGCACTTATCGTTCATGATGAACTTCATGACACGGCCGTTTTTCAAGGCGATCCCCTTGGTATCCTGGCCTCCGATGTCAATGACCGTCCCATTCCTTCCGAACAGATGCCAGGCTCCCTTTCCGTGGCAGGTGATCTCTGTTACAGATTTATCGGCATAGGGGACCGATATCCGTCCGTAGCCCGTAGCCACATAGGCGGCGTTATCCTTGTGGATCCCGTCCTTCTCCAGCATCTGGTAGATCTCCTCCGCCGTTTTCCTGCTGCTGAAGCCTGTATTTAAAAGGTAGGTCTTCACGACCTCCCCATCCTTTATGACTGCTGTTTTGGCCGCACTGGACCCGATATCGATTCCCACCTGATACATGATACTCTCCTGTTATTCCTTACTGCTTGATGATCTTATCTGCGTTGGCAAGCTTTTCCACAATGGTGTACATATTGGTCACGCTTCCCACCGCCAGCTTGTCTTTCAGATTATAATAATCCAGACATGTTCCGCATGTAAGGATCTCCACGCCCTGGGCTTCCATGTTCTTTAAATCATCCAGAGACGGAGAGCCTTCGGTCGTGATGGTTGCGCCGCCGTTGTAGAAAAGGATGGTGCTGGGAAGCTCGTCTAACTGGGAAAGAGCAAAGATAAAGCCCTTCATCAGGACCTTGCCCAGCTCGTCGTTTCCATGTCCCATGCGCTCGGAAGCGATGGCTACTACGGTATTTTTTCTTCTGTCCACGCCACAGGAAGCCTCCTCCTCGGCTCCGTTCTCCTCCAGGGGCTTGTCCAGGGTGATCTTCACGATGAACAGCTTTTCTTCCTTCTTCTCTGCAAAGGACTTTAAGCCCTTGCTGGATGCCAGACGGGTCAGGTTCTGGACGGCGATCTCATTATCTACATGAACCTCAACGGTTCCAGCCTCTGTCATTGCCTTTAATGCCTTTGTGGCTTTCACTACCGGGATCGGGCACTGGTCTCCCACTGCATTTACGACTACATTTGCCATGATCAAATCCTCCTGCTTGTATTTTTCGCCCAATAAGCTACCCTTTATTTTATCGTTGTTTCAGCAGTCTTGTCAAATAGCATATTTCAATACATATACCGGTTGTAAATATGTTTATCTATACGGTTGCTTTTTAAAAATCCAGGTGTTATGATGAAATCATGATCAATTAGGAGGTTTTTACAAATGGCAAAAGAACTGCCCCTTACTCAGATGACCACCGCGTCCGGCTGAGCAGCCAAACTGGGACCGGGTGTCCTTACAGAAATACTGGAAGATCTTCCAAACGTTTATAATCCCCGCCTTCTGGTGGGTTTTGATACCAGCGACGACGCATGTGTCTACAAGATCACCGACGATGTGGCCGCCATCCATACTGTGGATTTCTTTACGCCCATCGTGGACGATCCCTACCAGTTCGGACAGATCGCCGCAGCCAACGCTTTGAGCGACGTGTACGCCATGGGCGGACAGCCGACGGTGGCAATGAACTTATTATGTGTTCCCAACTGTCTTTCCAAGGAAACGATCCGGCAGATCTTAAAGGGCGGCCACGATAAGGCCGTGGAAGCCGGCTGCACCATCGCCGGCGGCCACACGATCCAGGATCCGGAGCCCAAATACGGTCTCTGCGTCACTGGGTACGTGCATCCAGATAAGATCCTTAAAAATGTCGGCGCACAGCCTGGGGATCTTTTAGTGATCACCAAGCCCCTGGGAACCGGCGTCCTGACCACAGGAGCCAAGGCAGACCTGGTATCAAAAGAGGATTATGACGCCATGACCTGTTCCATGGCCACTCTGAACGCCAGGGCAGCTGAAGCAGCCCAGACCTTCCCGGATGTCCATGCCTGCACCGATATCACAGGCTTTGGCCTTCTGGGACATGCCTATGAGATGGCAGAGGGAAGCGACAGCACCTTAAAGCTTTTCAGCAAAAAGCTCCCGCTGCTCCACGGAGCCAGAGAGCTGGCGGAAATGGGCATCATCCCTGCCGGAGCCTACCGGAATATGGATTATGTGAAGCCCCATTTACGGATCATGGATTCTGCCGAGCAGTGCCTGGTGGATCTGATCGCAGACCCCCAGACCTCCGGAGGCCTTCTGGTGGCCCTTCCCGGAGACCAGGCCATGGAGCTCTGCAAAAAGCTGACCGCCCAGGGCATCACCGGAGCCATCATCGGCGAGGTGGTGGAAAAGACGGATGTGGATCTGATCATTGAGTAAACGTTTACAATCCGGAGTTTTGGAAATAATCCGAAATTCCGGATTATTTTTATGTTTTTCTGTTCATAAAGCCAGAAAAATGATATAATCTCTGTAAAAACAGACAGGAGGGATACTATGACAGAAGAATTTACGATCCATGAGATCTCCCTGGGATTTCCCCACGATAAAGAGATGCTGGTCCGTTTTTTATCGGACCATGAGCTGGTTTTTGAAGATGACATCGAAACTGCCTTCGGCGTTTTTGACCAGGACGAGGCTCTGCTGGGCTGCGGCTGCTGCGCCGGAAACCTTTTAAAATGCTTTGCCGTGGACGAGGCCTTAAGAGGTCAGAACGCCCTGGGAAGCCTGGTATCCAGACTGGTGGAAAACCGGTTTGAAGCTGGCCACTATGATCTTTTCGTCATCACCAGGCCAAAAAACAAGGTTCTTTTCACATCCTGCGGCTTTTATCCCCTGGCTGAGACCCAGTCGGTGCTGATGCTGGAAAACAGGAAAAACGGGCTGGAGCGTTTTTACTCTGCATTCCTCCCGGAATCCCCTGAAAACCATGGAAACACCCTGACCGGAGGCGTGGGCTGCATCGTCATGAACTGCAATCCCTTTACAAAAGGCCATCTGGCTCTGATCACCTATGCCGCCTCCCGGTGCAGCCTGCTCCACATTTTTGTGGTGGAGGAGGACCGTTCCCTCTTCCCCTTTGAGGTGCGCATGCGTCTGGTAAAGGAAGGAACGGCCCACCTTCCCAATGTGAAGGTCCATCCCTCTGGCCCATATATGATCTCTTCCGCTACCTTCCCCACCTATTTCCTGAAAAAGGGCGAGGATGCAGCCAGGATCCAGAGCGAGCTGGACATTACTCTGTTCGCCTCCCGGATCGCCCCCCTGTTCCATATCACCAAGCGGTTTGCCGGGGAGGAGCCCCTGGATCCGGTGACAAGAGATTATAACGAAGCCATGATCCGGCTTCTGCCCCAGTACAGCATTTCCTTTATAAAGATCGCCCGGACCACAGCAGAGACCCCCGAGGGAAATCCAGAGGTGATCAGCGCCTCCAGAGTCCGGAAGCTGCTGGCTGAAACCGGCGTTACGGAGGAGGTCTTACAGCTTGTGCCGCCGTGTACGGCCCAGTATCTGAAAAACGAATTTGGAGCGCGCCCATGAAATTAAACCAGATCTTCTGCGGCTCTCCGGCGTCCCTGACAGAGATCCTGGACGCCCGGAGCCGCCGGGCCAGGAAACAGAAAATCCTTTTAAACACACCGGGGGCCCGCTGCCTCATCAGCTTTTCCTTAAATATCCCTGGAGAGATCAAGTGTTTTCCCATGGCCATCCGGGCTTTCGAGAAAGGTCTCCGGGAGATCCGAGCTTCCGTTTCCGGCCAGGACCTCCTCTCTTTTGAGGAATCCAGGGAAAACACAGGGCCGGAGGCTTTTTTCCTTCTGGCTGCCGATGCCCCGGAAATAAAGAGGAAAATGGCCTCCATCGAAGAAAACCACGGACTTGGACGGCTCTTTGACATAGACGTCCTGGGACCGGATTCCGTTCCCTTAAGCCGCTCTGTTCTTGGCCTTCCGCCCCGTTCCTGCCTGATCTGCGGCGAAAATGCAAAGGTCTGTGCCAGAAACCGCACCCATTCCATGGAGCTGGTACGGTGGAGGACTGCCCAGATCCTCAACGACTATTTTAAGGAACAGTCCGCCGACCAGGCAGCGGCGGCAGCCGTCCGCGCCCTGCTCTATGAGGTATCGGCTACGCCAAAGCCCGGCCTGGTGGACCGGAATAATTCCGGCTCCCACCAGGATATGGACTTTTTCACCTTTGTGGACAGCAGCGCCGCCCTGATCCCCTGGTTCCGGGATTTTTTCAGCATCGGCTGGGAGCATGGGGACGAGACCGGGGACCGGCTTTTTGAACGGCTCCGTTTTGCCGGACAAAACGCCGAAGCAAAGATGTTTTCCGCCACCGGCGGCGTCAATACCCACAAGGGCCTGATCTTTGCCTCTGCCATCCTCTGCGGAGCCCTGGGAAAGATATATAAAGACGCCTTCCTGCTCGGAAAGAAGCCTCCTGTGCCGCTGGACGCGGTGGTCGGGGAATGCAAAAAGCTGGGATGCTGCTCCCTGAAAGACTTTAAAGCAGAAGACAGACGCCAGGACGTGTCCGCCGGGGCCGGTCACAGACGATCCCCAGAGGAAACGGCCGGAGAAAGGATCCACACAGCCTACGGCATTGCCGGAGCCCGAGGAGAGGCTGCCCTGGGCTTTCCGTCGGCCCTTACCATCGGCCTTCCGGCCTTAAAAGAACGGCTGTCCCAGGGCTTTTCCTTAAACGACGCAGCCGTCCTGACGCTCCTTTCCCTGCTCTCCCAGGTGGACGACACCAACATGATCCACCGGGGCGGACGGGCGGAAGCTGCCGCCGGAAAAAAAGAAGCCGGGGCGCTCCTTGCAGAGCTGACCCCGGGATCCTTCATAGAAAAAACAGCCGCCCTGGACCAGTCCTTTATCAAAAGGAATCTGAGTCCCGGCGGCTGCGCAGATCTCCTGGCCGTCAGCCTGATGATCTGCTTTTTAGAGGAAAGCGGGATGATCGCCTAGGATCATCTGTTTTCCCTTAGCTAAAAATATGGTTGAGTAAAAAGAAAGGTCCGTCGATTTTGCTGATGAAGAAACAGCCAGCCCGAAAGCATTTACGGACTGGCTGTATCAGAAGAGTACTATTATTGTCGAATTGGATGAAATATAGTTATAGAATAACCCATTTTCCTTTTTGACTGGAACCTTCCCTTCTTACATAATGCCAGATTTTTTCATAGATTCCATATAATACTTAACTGTACTATATTTTTCTCCAATGACATCTGCAATCTTTTTCTGAGACAACGATGGTTCCTCTTGAATCACTTTCAAGATGCGTGTAACTACGGAATTATCGCCGCCTTGGTTAGCTTGGTTAGTATCTTGGTCAGTTCTGCTAACCAAGCTCTTGAACATAACCATAATATCCTCACGTTTAATCGTATATTCTGGCATAGGATTTCCAGCTTCCTTACAACTGTCTTTGATTTTCTCGATTCCACGTCCCCACGCCTCAATAAAACCAGCTCTGAAAAACGTATTGGCGATCAACGGATTATACGGTCTTGACCGATGCTTCCCCATCAGATCGTCAATTGTCCAATCCTCCGGGAAAATACAGTCATTCGCAATATAACGCCTATCTGCATACACGCTAAGCGTTTAAGTTCCGGGCGTTGACTGGTATCTTTGGACGGGTGTTCATAGTGAGAAATTCCGTCACCGTCAGAATGACGTTATTCTGGAATTTTAGGTCAAGGCAAAGGCAACGGACTTTCCCTCCGGCAGCTTTGTTATAGAGACGGCGCAGAAGGCCAACGCGGAATTAAAAACGGCTACAGTACAATATGCAAAAATCCGTCCGCCTTTGAGAAGTACAAGGCTTCAAAGTACAGACGGAAGTTTTAGGCGGAGCATAAAGCCGAACTTAAACTTTACTGGGCAGTACAGGCGGATATAAGGAGGATTCTTGACGGGGCGAAGTTCCCCAAAATGGAGGCCCAGAAAGAAGGAGGCAGGCTGGCAAAGAAAAAAAGGCTTTACGGTGAATACCAAAAGCCCGCAGGGATATGCAGGAAGTTTTAACAGTCAAAGCAAATGTTGGCTGTCTGCCAGGATACCCGGAGCAGGGAAAAAAGAAAGGAATGGAGTGTTGAGGATATGAAAAATAAGGAGCAGAGCGACGCGAACACTTCGTGCCATGTGTGGCCACAGAGGTATTGCTTGCTACTTAATGGATTGCAAAAAATAGTATCCAAATTAAGAAACAAATATAGGCGTTTTCGTATTTTATATAAATAACTTCCAGATTCCCATTACGAACACAATTTTTTCCCTGATTATTAAACAGCTTCCACTTTTATGCTACGTAAAAAAAGCTAAAATGTGACAGGTTTTTGCTTAAACTTTTCTTTCATTTTGCATAAAATCCTTACATATAAATGACTTTTTATGTCACATATTGTACAAGTTTTTTTAATCATGGTATAATTTGGATATGGAAAAATTATATATTTTTCAAGTACAATCCAGATTGTGCTGTTTGTTTTTACAGAGTGGGGTGATACCATTGAACAATTACAACAAGTGCAACTAACAAATAATCATGTTAATGATGGGAGGAATCAAATGAAAAAGTTAAGTGTTTTTTCGATGATAGCAATATGTATATTCCTTATAAATAGTTTTACCACTTTTGCCGAAAGAGCTTATCCACCAGGAGAAAGCTATAGTGTTGAAAAAATCACAACAGATTCTTATCCTAATATGCGTTTAAGATCCCAAAACGCAGAGGGTTCTTGGCAACAAGATGATACCGGCTGGTGGTGGCAATATCCTGATGGAAGTTATGCTATCAATAAGTGGGAATATATAGATGGGCGTTGGTATTTTTTTAATCAAGATGGATATATGCTACAAGGCTGGCAAAATATAAATGGAGAGTGGTTTTATTTAGAAACAACCGGTAATTCCACTTTTCCAGCAGGAGCTATGGTTACTGGCTGGTATGAAATAAACAACTATTGGTATTATTTTTATTCAACAGCACAATATGAACATACCGCAGGTGCTATGGCTATAGGATGGTTAAATATTGATGGATATAGCTATTACTTATATATGGAGCAGACAGGTGATAATCCACAAGGTTCTATGGCGACAGGATGGATTAATATTGGTGGAGAATTATTTCATTTGGACGAGACAACAGGACGTCTTATTGCAAATGAATCCATTACAGTAGGTCTTGATGTTTATACGGATTCAACATTCCGCTCTGAATTTTCTGATGTAATGAGCGTTGATGAACTTTTTGAGAAAGTAGGAATACCGTTTGAAAAAACGTGGAATCTATTATTTAGTGTTTCTGAATATGAATCTTCCGGTTTACCAATAGATAAATGTGAGCAAGACGTTACAGATAATTGTACTTGTGTTGCAGATAGTAAATGCAAAGACACTACTGATACGGAATACCATCACAAAAATTCTATAAAACTTGTACGTATGCTTCAAGAAAAATATCCTGCTGGCTATTATCTGGAAGTTGGATTGGCCGGAACTCCTCTCCTCTGTTGCAATAATGGCCGGGACCACCATTATAATTACGGAGTGACAATAGGAAAACAATATTCATATTGCGGTGCCAATAAATCGAATATTCAGCATACAGTGCGTGTGATTCAGCACGAAATGTCCCATATGTTTGGTTGTTTAGATTCGCCTCATGATAGTAAAAAATTATGTACTATGAATGGTGGATATGATAAATTTCCATTATATACAGAAAATATTTGGTGTACAGATTGTAGAAATGGAATTTTTATAAGAAGTAGCCATCAAGGTTTATAGTATGCGAGGGAGGGATAGATATGAAAAAATTTATCATAGTTATTGCAGTAGCAATGAGTTTAACTTTATCAGGGTGTAAAGATCATACCGTTCAGGAACCTTCTGAAATAACTCAAGAAAATGAAATTGAAACTATCGCTGAATCTATAGCAAATACAGAATATGATTCGATAGAAGACTTTTTACAAAATAGTAATGCTACTGTTTTTATGATGGACTCTAAACAACCATACAATAATGTTGCCACTAATTCAAATGCAGCTAACTCAAATGCCACTACATTTAATGCTATAGATAAAAATGTTTCTGACTCACAAAGTTATATATCAATAATCTATGAATGCGATGTGAACGACGATACATTTAAAGTGGATTTGTCTACATTTAAAACAAGTGAAGGAGCTGAACAACTGGCTTATGTAGTAGACAGCAATCCCGGTATTTTTACAGAAGTTAATATCTCAGGGATTTCAGCATATTATTGCCCGGGTTCAGAATATGATTGGTTTGATTGTTATGCAATGATAATTAACAAGAAACTGGTTGTAATTGATATAGAAAAGGGGTATGATACATATATTGAAGATGTGCTCAATAATATTGTACTGCAATAAAATATTACTTAGTTATATTATCAAAAGCAATTCTAAATACCTTTAAAATAGCGGTCACTACGGGTCAATGCGGCCCGAAGTGACCTCTATTCTTTTGAAGGTAAATGGATAATTGGTAAACGCTCAATAACCAAGTGCTTTGTCAAAAATAAAGAGCGAGTCCACCGGATATGCTGATACTTTTCTCCGCAATCGAAAGCTGAATATCCGTCTCACGCTGTTCTCTTATGAATCGTTGCCAATCTGTACTTCTTCAGTCCGATCAGAAGTCTGGATGCCTTTATCTATCAGCAAGTGAAACAATGTGAGAAAGAAAAAGGCACAATGCAGCAGCTATGACTTACACCGGACCTTTCTATCTTTTGCAGTTATGTATAAGCGTGGGAGCGCCATATTTGGCGTGGTATCTTTAATTCTAAGATCATTCCCTCTCTTCCCCCGTTATCCTGCACCTGTCCTCCTCCGTCACCCTGCGGAGCACCCGGCAGGGATTGCCCGCAGCGATCACCCCGGATGGGATATCCTTCGTGACCACGCTTCCAGCCCCGATGATGGTCCCGTCCCCGATGGAAACGCCGCCGCAGACAGTGGAATTGGCTCCGATCCAGACGTCACGGCCAATGGTGACCGGCGCTGACGTACCGATCCCGGCCGCCCGCTGGGCCGCGTCTTTGGAATGGCCGGAGCAGGCAATGCAGACGCCCGGCGCAATAAACGCGTTTTCCCCGATATGGACCGGAGATGTGTCCAGGATCACGCAGTTATAATTGATCACCGTCAGCCCGTGGGTGTGGATGTTGAAGCCATAATCACAGCGGAAGGACGGTTCGATGAACGTCAGAGGGTGGCACGTTCCCAGAAGCTCCCGCAGGATCTCTGCCCGCGCATCCCCCTCCTCCGGACTGGTCTGATTGTACCTCCAGCACAGCATTTTTGCCTTTTTCTGAAGCTCTCCCGGCATGTCCCTGTGGTCTGAGCAGTATGCCTCTTCCTTTTTCATGATCTCTAACATATCCATTTCATATTTCTCCCTATGTACGCCTCATATAAATCCAGATCCGGCTGGCTGAGAGCGTCCAGAAGCTTCCATTTATGTGTTCCATACCCTCCGTCCCCAATGGCCTCGCAGCAAAAAGAGACCATGGATACCGCCGAGGCCGCCAGAAGGGCCATCCGGTCCGTTCCCGGCATGGCTCCCGTTTTTTTATGCTCCGCTGCCAGAAGGGCTCCCAGGACGGCTCCTGTGACGCAGCCCGTGCCCACCAGGTTCACCCGGCGGCTCTTTTCATGGCCGAAGGCAGCCCGGAAGATCCGGTCTTTTCCACCGCTCTCTGAGATCCAGCAGAGCTTATCCACCGCTCCAGTCTCCAGGATCACCATTTTCCGGCCCTTCTCCCTCATATCCCTTAAAAACGCGGCCTCCTCTTCCAGATGGGAAAACGTCCCCACACTGTCCACTCCGCTGTGGGCGGCGGCTCCGGTGAGCACCGTGTGGATCTCTGAGCTGTTTCCCTTCAGCACTCCGGACCAGGCCCTCCCAGGCCATGAAGCCGCGCACAGACTGGCCGACGCTTTTTTCCGGTATCCGGACGCCCCGGCTCCCACCGGGTCCAGGACCGCTGGGAGCCCCAGATTTCCGGCGGTCTGAAGCGCCCGCTCACAGGCCAGATATTTTTCTTCCGACGGCTGGCCCAGGTTCACTGCCAGTCCGTCCGCCGATCCGGTGATCTCCTCCATCTCCTCCGGGGCCTGGGCCATGAGCGGTCTGGCCCCCATGGCCGCCATGGCGTCGGCACAGAAGGAGGCCGTCACATAGTTGGCGATCATGTGTACCAGAGGCGCCTGATCCTTAACCATGGAAAACGCCTCCGCCATCCCACGTCCCCAGTCCTTTTTCTCTCCTGTCAGCTCCATTCCTCTTCCATCTCCTATTCTGCGGCCAGCTCTCCATTGAGTGTCCGGAAATCCCCGGCCAGATCTCCCGCGCTTCCGTCCCGCTCATAGATCCGGCCGTTCTGCTCATAGGTATAGACCCGGATATCGTCCACATGGATCCGCCGTTCTGCGGTGATGGAAAACGTGTATCTGGGAAGGGATGCAAACTCCATCCGGTACGTTTTCCCCTCGCCCACATGGATCGTCTGCTCGTCGCCGCCCAGCTGTACCGTCACACTGGCTCCGCCGTTTTCTGCTTCTGCGTAAAATTCCACATGGATCCGGCTGCTTCCGGGGATCCGGCCGTCCAGATCCTGGGAAATGGAGCCCTTTTTCCCGATGACTGCCGCCCTGGAGCCGTTCCGCTCCTCGATCCGGCTGTCTCCAGAAAAGCTCCAGCCCTCCTGGTCCAGGGCAAACTGGCTGTTATAAACGGCATTATTCACGTAATTCCTGTATACCCATAGCCCGTATCCATTGGTCCGTCCAGAAAGCACTGGGGCCAGGTTCCTGACAAACTCTCCCACCTGTTCATCCTCCACCTGGGTATTATGGGAGAAGGCCTCAGTGGAATCCATATACAAAAGCTGCTCGATGTAAAGCGGCTTCCCGGCCGCCGCGTAAATACTGTCCAGATTCCTGGTCATGGCCTCCAGGGCCGTGGAGGCAGGGATCTTATTTCCTGTATTCACCTGTCCCATGGACACGCTGTACATGAGGGCCGCATAATCAGCCCCCGGACAGGGGTAGGTGGCACTGTGGGAATAATATTTCTTTCCTCCCATCCCGTCATACACGATGTCCCCGTCTGCCCGGATCTCCAGGGACAGCCCCGGGAACACGGCCTGGGTCTCCGTCGTCAGCTCTGTGAGGAAATGGTCATAAAATTCATAAAAAAGCTCCGCGGAGGGATGGTCCTTATATGGGATATATACCTGTTCAAACGTCTCCAGCTTCGGGCCGTAAAATCCCCTTACCTGGTCCAGAGTGTAATTTTCCTCCAGGTACGCCTGGTAGCCACAGTCCTTTGCCATACGGATCCGGCTGGACATGGCCATGTCGCGGCCCATATTTTCCGTATAGTTCCAGAAATCCTCCCAGGTAATGAAGCCGCCCCAGAAGTTTTCATGGGCCGCCGCCGTTTCATACACCTTTTTGCTGTATTCCAGCCACAGCTTCCGCTCCGGACCATCGTCCTTTGTGATGGCCGCAAACCGCTTCGGCGTCTCGGTCGCCCCCAGGTAATCCCATACGTATCCCAGCCGCAGGACCACTCCCAGGCCATGGCGCTCCGCACAGTCCATCACCTGGTCCAGGCGGGCAAAGGCCCTTTCATTGAAATAGCTTCCCACCTCGCTGGGCTGGAATTCCCGCCACGGGATCACCAGGATCAGGCTGTTGAAGCCGTCGGCAGCGATCCGCGCCATATTTTCTTCCATGTTTTTGTCTTCGCTGTTCCAGTAGTTAATGGGCCATTCGTCTCCGAAATACGTCACAGATCTCATGTATTCCGGAATTTCTGCCGCCTCTGCTTCCATTCCCGTAAATGATGCGGTCCCAAGGACGCAGGCGGCCGTAAACGCCGCAAGTTTTCTTCTGAACTTCATACTCTTATCCATCCTGTTCTCTTAATGATCATCCGGCAGACGTCCGGCTTTCCGCCATGTATGCAAAAAGTCTGTCTGTCATGCCAGACGCTCCGCGGTTAGTATAGCATGTCCTTCTCTGCTGTGCAACGCAAAGAAAACAGTTGGAGATGAACGGCCCCGGTTATCTCCGGCCATACACCAGCTCCGCAAACTGCCCGTACTGCCGGACGGTTTCCAGCCGGAACCGGCGCAGGACTTCCTTCTGCGTAAACAGAGGGATCCCCTCGCCCAGCAGTACCGGGGCCACCTGGATAATGAGACAGTCCACCATATCCTGATCCAGCAAAGGGGCAAGAATGGTATTTCCGCCCACCACCCAGATGCTGCGGTCCTGTCCCAGTTTCTTTACGAACTCCGCCGGATCCCCGCTGACTGCCGTAAATCCCGGACAGGAAAGCTCTCTGTGGGTAAAGACATAATTTTCTGTGGTGGGATAAACAGAGGCTGGATCCCCTGTTTTTTCGATCTCCTGGAACGTCCGGCGCCCCATCAAGGTCACATCCATATGGCTGTAAAATTCGTCATAGCTGGTCTCCTCCGGACTTCCTGTATCATAAAGCCAGTCCAGGCCATGCCCTTTTGCAGCCATATATCCATCCAATGTAATACAGCCGTAAAAATATACTGCCATGTCAGTCCTCCTTACTGAAAATCTCTTGTCTCATCAGTATAACCCAGGATACAGTCCCGCACAACCATATCTTACCCTTTGGATCTATGCCGCTATTTATCAGTCTTACGCCCTGACAACCTGCTGCATACCTCTTTAAGCCGGTACAGGCCTGTTCCCCCATGATGCCGCCGGAGAAAAACCGCTCCCCATTTGTTCTTTCCAGGAACAAAGTGGATCTTTCTCTATGGAACCAGAAGATCAGATATGATACAATGGTTTAAAATGAAAATCTCTTCTCAAAAGAAAGGATGTTCCCCCATGAAGATTTCCTCCTTCCTCCCCCTGGCCGCCTTTGGCTTAAAGACGATCCTCTTTAAAAAAAGCGATCCCATTCTTGGCACCATCATCGTGACGGACCGGTGCAACCTGCACTGTAAGCACTGCTCTGTCAACAATATCACCTCTGTCCTCTATCCTTACACCCAGATCCGCCGGGAGATGGAACAGCTTTACTCCATGGGGATCCGTATCCTCTTTTTCTGCGGAGGGGAGACCTTTTTATGGAGGGACGGGGACATCACCCTCCGGGACCTGGTGATCGAGGCAAAGCGCATGGGCTTTCTCATCGTCAACGTGGTCACCAACGGAACCTTTCCCCTGGATCTCCCGGAGGCCGATCTGATCCTTCTGAGCCTGGACGGGGACCGGGATCGTCACAACGCCGTCCGGGGAGACACCTATGACCTCATCATGGAAAACATCAAAAACGCTTCCTCTGGCAACATCTGCTTTTACATGGCCATCAACCAGATCAATAAGGACGCCGTCCGCCATGTGTGCCGGACCGCCAGGGATACGAAAAATGTGCGGGCCGTTTCCTTTAATTTCCATACCCCCTATCCCGACACCAGGGAGCTGTCCCTGTCCCGGGAGGAAAAGGCCTCCTGCTGCCGCGTCATCGAGGAAATGATGGAGGAGGGCGTCCCGGTCTTCAACTTAAAAAGCGCCTTTCCCTATCTGATCGACGGAAGCTTCCCCACCCCCTGCCGCCAGTGCGTGGTCATGGAAAACGGGACCCTCTCCACCTGCGGCCGCTGCATCTCTGTCCCGGACCTGTGCAGCCAGTGCGGCTATTTCTTTGTGGCAGAATACACCCTGATCTTCCAGGGAAAGCCCCGGATCGTCCTGGATATGCTGAAAACGTATCTGAAATATATTTAGGAGCTGTATACATATGATCACAGAGCTGACACGGATGTGGCTGACCCGTTCCACAAAGCCCTTCCTTTTTAAAAACGAATACGATCAGGAGCTGCCCTTTTCTGACTGTGACGGCCTGGGGCTGTACGTCCATATCCCCTTCTGCCGGAGCATCTGCAGCTTCTGTCCCTACTGCAAGACCCTCTACTCCGAGGAAGCATGCAGCCGGTACATCGACGCCCTGATCCGGGAGATCCACCTGGCAGGAAGCCAAATTCCCGGAAAAAAGACCGTCACCAGCCTGTACTTCGGCGGCGGCACTCCGGCCCTGGCGGCGGACCGCATAAAGGAGATCATCGACGCCATCCAGGAGCATTTTATCATTACCCAGGGCATCGGGATCGAACTCCATCCGGAAAATGTAACGCCCCGGACCCTCCATATCTTAAAAGAGGCCGGGATCACAAAGCTCAGCATCGGGATCCAGTCCTTCCAGGAAAAGTTTCAGAAGCTCCTGGGCCGGACCGGCGCGGACATGGACTCGCTAAAAGCCGCCCTCTCCCAGGTCCCCTTTGAAACGGTGTCCATGGATTTCATCTTTGCCCTTCCATCCCAGACCTTTGGGGATCTGAAGGCCGACGTGGATGCTGCCTTTGAAGCCGGGGCCAACCATGTGGCCCTCTATCCGTTCATTGATTTCACCTTCACCGACAGCGTCCTTCCGTCCATGGGAAAAAAGGAAAAGCGGCGGCTTCTGGACCAGATCACCCGGTACTGCCTGGAGACCGGCTGTACCAGAAGCTCCATCTGGACCTTTGCCAGGGAGAAGCATGCTTCCTACTCCTCCATGACCAGGGATAACTTCTTAGGGTTCGGCTGCTCCGCCGCCACGCTCTTAAGGGACCAGTTTAAGATCAACACCTTTTCTGTGGAGGAATATATCCGGCGCATAGACCAGAAAAGGCTGCCCACAGCCCTGACCCTCCGGTTTACGCCCCGCCAGCGGATGATCTACTACCTGTTCTGGACCGCTTACAGCACCCGCGTGGATCCCCGGGACTTTGAAGCCTTTTTCGGCGTTCCCTTAAAGAAAATGTACGGGCTGGAGCTGCGCCTTGCAAGGCTGCTGGGATTTGCCGAAGAAAAGGACGGGGTCTACTCCATGACCCTGAAGGGAGCCTTTTATTACCATTACTATGAAAACTTTTACACCCTCTCCTATATTGACCGGATGTGGGGGCTTTTAAGGAAGGAAGCATTTCCGGAGCAGATGGAATTGTAGATGTGAAAAGGGGCGCTGCCCGGTCATCCATACAGATGATCCAGCAGCGCCCCTCCGGCGTCCGTGATATAGTCCGCGTTTTATTTTGTCATTCCGATGGCCCTGGGCCTGCATCCGTCCGGGATCGGGCAGTGATAGGTATCTCCCTCCAGCGTCTCCTCCATCTCAGCCCATGCCTCTTTGATGATCTCCGGGTCCTCGATCAGATCCACAGCGGCTCCCGCCATAGCCTTGGCCGCGTAGATCAGTCCCTTATGGGCCAGTCCGCTCTTGCCCTGGGAGACCACCTGCCAGGAATGGCCCGGCGTTCCTGCCGCCCATGTGGCCACATATGCCTGGGCGGTTGGGCAGTTCCAGCTCACATCGCCCACATCGGTGGAGCCAAAGGACATGATCCCCACCGGATCAAAGGGTGCCACGAACCGGTACATGGCCTCGCCTCTGTGGGCCAGCACCTCTTTTTTCGTCTCCTTATCGCAGGTCTTCGCCACCTTTTCAATGGACTCATAGCAGCTTTCTCCCACGCTGTCGTGGATGGCCTGGGCCAGCTCCATTTCTTCCTTTGTATACTCCGGCGCGCCAAGCTCCGTGAGGTTTTCCCACAGCTTCTTTGCGATCACCTTGTTGCTCACCAGGTTGGAGCAGCCCTTCACAAAATCGATCTCCACCCGAGTCTCTGTCATATGGGCCGCGCCTTCCGCGATCTTATTGACACGGCGGTAGATCTCCTCCACCTGTTTATTCTTCGGCGCACGGATCAGATAAAGCACCTCTGCATAGGGCTGCACCACATTGGGGGAATAGCCGCCGGTGTTTGTGATGGCGTAATGGATCCTGGCCTCGGGGACCACATGCTCCCGGAGGAACTGAACGCCCATGTTCATTAACTCCAGAGCATCCAGGGCGCTCCTTCCCAGATGAGGGGCTCCGCCTGCATGGGCGCTGGTACCATAGAATTTATAGGCCACCTGGTAGTTTGCCAGGGAGCTTCCTGTATCGGCCCGGGTCAGATCGCCGGGATGCCAGGTAATGGCCGCGTCAAGGCCGGAAAACGCGCCGCCCTTGGCCATAAACGCCTTGCCGGAGCCGCCTTCCTCGCCGGGACAGCCAAAATAGACCACTGTACCGGATTTTTTTGTCTCCTCCAGATATCTCTTAAGCCCTAAGGCCGCAGACAGAGAAGCCGCACCCAGCATGTTGTGGCCGCAGCCATGGCCCGGAGCGCCTGCATGGAGCTGCTTCTTTTCCGTGGCCCCTGCTTCCTGGTCCAGACCCGATAATGCGTCAAACTCTCCCAGGAAGCCGATCACCGGTTTCCCGGAACCAAAGGTACCCTTAAAGGCCGTTTCCACGCCTGCCAGTCCCTCTTCCACCTGAAAGCCCTCTTTTCTCAGCAGCTCGCAAAGGACCTTCATGGACTGATGCTCTGTAAAAGCAGTCTCTGCACATCCCCAGATCTGGTCGCTGGCCTCCAGGATCTCCGCCGATTTTTTGTCAATTTCCTCCCATACTGTCTGTTTTCCCATAGTCGTGTCACCTTTCCTTGAAAAATTCGCACCATTTGTTCTGAATATCTATATTTTACCATTATTTGCAAATACCGTCAATTCTTTTCGGACTTTAAGGCCGCAAAAAAGCCGCAAAAAAAGCCCCTGGGGCAGGAGCCGGAGGGCTGCCGGAGACGGAAAATCTCCTTGCACTTTTATGTAAGGAATGCTATACTTATACAAGCAATGCCCTGCAAAGAGGGCGAACGTGAAGACAACTGGAGGTATACCCATGAACTGGAGCATCGTAATGAACGTCCTTTTCGTAGTCCTCATCATTGCAGCCATCGTGCTCGGTGTTCTGTACTACTTTGGACGAAAGCTGGAGAAACGTCAGGTTGAGGCCCAGGCCACCATCGACGCCGCCAAGCAGGTGGTAACGCTTATGGCCATTGACAAAAAGAAACTGAAGCTGAAGGAAGCCGGACTTCCGGCCATCGTTTATGAGCAGACGCCCTGGTACGCCAAGCGCGCCAAGATCCCGGTGGTAAAAGCTAAGATCGGTCCCAGGATCATGACCATGATCGCCGATGAAAAGGTATTTTTACAGCTTCCCTTAAAGACCGAGGCCAAGGTCGTGATCAGCGGTATGTACATAACAGAGATCAAAAGCGTCCGCGGCGGGATCCCGCCTCTGCCGGAGAAGAAGAAATTCTTAGACCGGTTCAGAAAGAAAAAGGACGATCAGAAAAAGAACGCATAATAAAAGACAGCGCATCATCCGGAGGAGATCTCCAGGTGATGCGCTTTTTATTTTCGCGGGCAGCGGGCCAGGGTCTGGCCCTTACGCCCGGCCCTTTTCCTGCAGGATATCCACGATGGTCTTCTCTGTTCCCGTCATGCCCGGCGAGGCGATCTCACCCATATGGCGCATGGTCTCCTCCGGCGTACTGCCGTTGATGCCATGGATATCGTCGATGAAGATCCCGTTCATTCCCAGCTCTGCGGACTGGAACGCCGCGTCCACAGCCACAACGCCCTTCATGGTACAGCCCTTATTCCCGCCGTGGCAGATCATTCCGGTGATGCTGCTGGCCATGTTGTTGATGGTCTTTGCCATCATCTGATCGTCGCCGCCCCACAGATAGACCAGGGCGCAGGCCATTCCCGTTCCAGCCGCGATCCCGCAGCCGCAGAAGGCCGATAATTTGCCGGAATATTCCTTAATATACATACAGATCAGATAACTAAGCGCCGTGGCCCGGTACAATGCCTCATCCTCCAGCCCCCGGATCTTACATACGCCGTAAAGGGGCATGGTGGCGATGATCCCGTGGGCCCCGGAGCCGGTGATGCTCATGGCCGGCCGGTCCAGTCCGATGACACGGGCCTCGATGGCGGCATTGCAGAGAAGGGATGCCGTTTTCTGCTCATCGGAGGAAAGGATCTGTCCGCCGTTCTTTTTCAGGAGATGACGGGCATAGGTGGTCCTTTCGTTCTTTAAGCCCTCTTCAAACAGGGCGTAGTTCATGTCATAGGCGGCCTTTATGAAGGAGATCTCTTCTGCCGGGACCGTTTTCGCATATTCATAGATCTGCCTCAGGGTATAATTATGGATCAGAGGCGTTTCCTCTGCGGCCTCTGCCGCCTGGGGCTCCTCCCGGTCCAGGATGGTTTTTCCGTTTGCTTCGATCCGTACCACATTGGTATGGGAGTCCCGGATCCGCACCATGGCTTCGCCGTCTGCGGTCTTTACCTGGGCCTCAATGAAGATCCGGCTGGTGATCCCGTTCATTTCCACATGGATCCTTCCGGCCTTCACCAGGGCCTCTGCCGCCGCATTGTCCGCTTCTGTCACATCGGCCAGGCTCTCCAGCTCCTTTTCCGGTCTCCCGGCCACGGCTCCCAGGGCAGCCGCATATTCATTTCCGAAAAACAGGCTGTTGGGGATCCCGCAGGTGTAGGCATTCTTATACATGCCGCTGTTTAATAAGAGCCGGACCTCCTTAAGCTCTCCCGTAAGATAGGATCTGGCTCTGGAGACTGCGTATGCAATGGCCCCCGGCTCTGTAACTCCCAGGGCCGGACGCATATCGTCTTTGATCAGTTTTGTAAGTTCATGCATGATGTTTCCTCCCTTAATGAGCCAGCTCATTGACGGCCCGTTCCAGCTGCCCCAGGGCCTTTTCCAGAGTGGCCCTTGGACACGCTGCGTTTAACCGCATAAATCCGCTCAGGGCCCTTGTGAAATCAGAGCCCGGATTCAGTCCCAGACCGGCCTTTCTGATCATAAACTCCTTAAGCTCCTGGTCTGTCATATTGAGCTTCCGGCAGTCCAGCCACACCAGGTAGGTGGCGTCGGGGATATTGGCCCGGATCAGCGGGATCCTTGTGTCAAAATATTCCTTAATATAATCCAGATTTCCGGATATGTATTCCAGAAGCTGCTCCAGCCACTCCTCGCCCTCATTTAAGGCCGCTTCCATGGCCACGGAGCTGAAGGCGTTGTTCCGGTGGATGTCCATGCCGCCCCAGTAGGAATCGAACTTCTTCTTCATTTCCAGACACGGGAACACGGTGGTGGACGCCTGGAGGCCGGCCAGGTTAAAGGTCTTTGTGACAGAGATACAGGTGATCACCTTTTTATCTGCTCCCGGTGCGGCAAGGACCGCCGGCGTATGCTTTTTCCCATGGAAGATCAGGTCGGAATGGATCTCGTCGGAAACCACCAGCACGTCGTTTTCAAAGCAGATCGTAAGCATCCTTTCCAGTTCTTCCTTCGTCCATACCCGTCCCAGGGGATTGTGGGGATTGCAGAGGATGAAAAGCTTCACCTCCGGGTCCTTTGCCTGTCTTTCAAAGTCTTCAAAGTCCACTTCCCATACGCCGTCCCGCTCCAGGAAGTTATTCTGCACCAGGGTCCTTCCGGTATTTTCTGTGATATCGAAAAATTCCGGGTACACCGGCGGCTGGATCAAGACCTTTTCTCCCTTTTGGGTAAACAGCTTGATGATCCCCGCCAGGGCCGGGACCACTCCCAGGCTCCAGCTGCAGAGAGACGGATCAAACTTCCAGCCGTTTCTTCTCTCCTGCCAGTCTGCATACGCCTTAAAATAGCTGTCCGGCCGGGAGGTATAACCCCAGATCCCTTCCTCCGCTTTCTTTTTGCAGGCGTCGATGATGGGCTGGGCCGTCTTAAAATCCATATCTGCGATCCATAAGGGGATCACATCGTCTGTACCAAAATTTTTCACGCGCTCATCGTATTTGGCGGAGCGGTTCTGGCTTCTGTCCACGGGCTCGTCAAAATTATATTTCATTTTTTTACCTCTGCTTTCCCTGGATATTTTAAGGGCTGTTCCGGAGTCGCCTCCATTTTTTAACTTACAGTATAATATTACTCATAGTATAATTATTTTTGTTAATTCTGTCAATATATTGACTTTATTTTATTATAGTTTTATAATGTTTCAACATAGAGTAATCTCACTACAAAATATATCTACGCATTCTTAAGGAGGATTATCATGAAAATCTTTATTTCTGTCGACATGGAAGGTATGGCAGGCATCACGTCTCCGTCCCAGGAACGGGAAGAGACAGTTTCTTTCCGCCGGGCGCTCCATAACCAGGTCCGCTGGATCATTGAAGGGATCCAGGCCTCTGAAAAAAATGGAGAGGTTGAGGAGATCACCATTGCCGATTCCCATGGAAGCGGAAGAAACCTTTCCTATGATGAACTGAGCCAGATGGATGACCGGATCAGCCTGGTCAGCGGCTCCCCGCGCCCGCAGTATATGGTGGCCTGTCTGGATGAGACATATGATGTGGCGTTCTTTGCCGGATACCACGCCGGCCCCGGAGAGATCTGCGCCAATATGGATCACAGCTTCTATGGAAAGGTCGTTTCATGCCTGAAGATCAATGGAGCCTATATGAACGAGACCGTTACCAACGCCGCCATTGCCGCCTCCTATAAAGTACCGGTGGGACTGGTCATCGGCGATTCCGGTCTGCGCAGGCAGCTGATCGATAAGGAAATGATGCCCTGGGTAAAATTTGTGACCACAAAAGAATCCCTTACCCGCTATGCGGCAAAGTTCCAGCCCCAGAGAAAGCTCCGCGAGGACACCATCTGTGCAGTGAAGGAGGTCCTGGCATCCGACTTAAAGAATCTCCCCCTTTACGAGACAGCCGTTCCGGCCGTTCTGGGCATTGATTTTAAATCAACAGCCATGGCCGATGCCGTTGCCCTGACTCCGGGCGTAAGACGCTTAAGCGGCACTGAGGTGGAGATCACCTGCGCCGATATGAAGGAACTGGCCTGCGGGATCTCCGCACTCACAAGTCTCTCCGGAACCGCCAGCTAAGGGTCCCGGAATCTTTATCCGGCTGCCCGGTCCCGCAGGAGGACGCCGCCAGAAGCAGCCCATGACCGGCATATGAAAGGGGGAAATCTGAACCATGTATGGAAATCGGATCCGGGAAGCCCGGAAGAAAAAAGGAATGACTTTGAAACAGGTCGCAGACGCGACCGGATATACCATCGGGCATATCTCCCAGATCGAACGGAATCTGAAATCTCCGTCGCTTTCTGCCCTGAGAAAGATCGCCGCCTGCCTGGAATGCTCTGAGGTCTGGCTCATCATGGGCGGATCCGACGACGCTCCCCTGGCACAGGCAGATGGAGAAGGCGGCTCCCGGGAATCCTTTCTGATCCGCAAAGAGAACCGGATCCCCATGAAGATCCCCGAGATCGATGTCTCCTACTCCATCTTCACCCCCTCCCGCCTCCCGGACGGAAGGGAAGCGAAGATCACCGGTCTCATGGTCCGTGTACAGCCGGGCCACTGGGTCACAGAGCGCATGATCTCCCACAGCACATACGATGAAAGCCTTCTGCTTTTAAAGGGAGAGATGGAGCTCCACATGGACAACAGCGTATACACGATCCATGAGGGCGACAGCTTCTATATTCCCAGCGGCAGCCTGCACAACTATATGAACCGATCAAAGGAAGAGGCGGTCATCGTCGTCTACTTCTCACAATTAGTATACTAAGGAAGCTGTAACTATGAAATACATCATTGACGGACATTATGATATTCTCATGGACGTGGCCGCCCGCCGGAAAAAAGGCGAGCGCCAGGTCATCCGGAGGCGTTACTATCCCGCCTTCCAGAAGGGCGGCGTGACCGGTATCGTCGCCTCCATTTTTGTGGACAGCCAGTACCTGCCTTATGGGGCCCTTTCTGTGGCCATGGAGCAGATCTCGGCCCTCCACTGCGAGATCGAGGAGACCCCGGACCTTCTCATGCTCTGCACCAGCGCAGACGACTTCCTCCGGGCCGCCGAAACCGGACGGATCGGCTTTCTTCTCTCCTTTGAGGGAGCAGAGCCCGTTTCCTCCTGCCTCCTGCTCCACGGCTTTTATGCCGCAGGCGTCCGTGGACTGGGCCTGGCCTGGAGCCGCAGAAACGCTGCGGCTGACGGCTGCGACTTTTCCGGCAGCCTGAAAAAAGGCGGCCTTACGGAGTTTGGCCGGGAGCTGGTGAAGGAAGCCGAAGACCTTCATATGATCCTGGACCTCAGCCATTTAAGCGACGAAGGGGTGGAGGACGTGCTCTCCATCACCTCCTGCCCGGTGATCGCCTCCCACTCCAACTCCAGGGCCGTTGCCGGCAGCAACCGGAACCTGACCGACTGCCAGATGCGGGAGATCGCCAGCCGCGGCGGAACGGTGGGAGTCAACGGGTGCAGTCTCCTGACCGCCGGTCCCGGTGTTTCCCCCGACCAGAACGGACTGACCGCCCATCTGGATCATATGACAGAGATCATGGGAGAGGACCATGTGGCCTTTGGCTTTGATTTCTGCGACTCATTTTTTGCGGACGACCTGTCCTCGTCCACGGACCAGATGCCGGAGCGCCCCTTTGATATCCTCTCCGGAGCCCATGAGGACCTTCCGGCCTTCCTGGACCATTTAAGGCAGCACGGGTATACAGAAAGCCATCTGGCAAAGCTGGCCGGGGAAAACTGGCTCCATACCTTCCGTCACATTTTAAAACACTGATATTTCTGAAAGGATACGACCAATGAACACAAATGTAAGCAAACAGCTCGATGATCTTTTCCGCGTATGGGACAACGGCCTCTGCCCGGGAGCCCAGGTGCTGATCCGCCAGCACGGCGAAACGGTTTATGAAAAATGCTTTGGCTACGGAAAAGTACAGTTTACAAGGGACTACACAGGGTAGGTATCTGACGGGAGGGGTGCCG